>JAEEUO010000003.1 GCA_016286935.1 Bacillota bacterium
TTCGCGGTGTGTGCGGCGCTCTCCGCCGCGCGGAAAGGAAAAACGGCATGACCGGACAAAACGGAAAAACGGCGCGGATCCTCCCGCTTCTTCTCGCGCTTCTTCTCGCGCTCTCCCTCGCGGGCTGCGCGGCGGAAGGCGCCGGCAAACGCGTGCACGGCGGAACGAGCGCCGTGAAGGACGTGCTGGAAAACGGAATGAAGGGCGATGCCGGAACGGAGAACGCGGGACGCGCCTCGAACGTGGCCGAAAACGCGCCGGCTCCCGAAACAGCCGCCGATCCGGGCGCGGCGAAGAACGAGGCGCTCGGGATCGACGTCGATCTCACGTCGCTTTCGGGCACGATGGTCTATTCGCGGGTCTACGCGATGATGACGGCTCCCCAGGACTACGTCGGAAAGACGGTCCGGATGAAGGGGAACTACACGGAGATCCACGACCCCGAAACGAAGAACACGTACTACGCGTGCGTCGTCCAGGACGCGACGGCATGCTGCGCCCAGGGGATCGAGTTCGTCCCGACCGGCGCCTACGCGTATCCCGCCGATTATCCGAAGGAGGGCGACGCGGTCACGGTAACGGGCGTCTTCGACACGTACGTCGAAGGGCAGTACCTCTACTGCACGCTCCGGGACGCGGTGATGGACTGAACGAAAAAACTCCTGCCGGACGGCAGGAGTTTTAATATGCAGGCATTCGGGCGCGCCGTCACGGCGCGTCTGTTGTTTCCGGTTCGGCCTTTTCCGGCTGTGCGGCGCTCTTCCGCTTCCGGGCGATCGCGATATAGCGCTTCACGAGGTTGATGAGGTTCGCGTTCAGGACGAAGAACGGGAAGGCGGCGTTCTTGTGGTTCTCGAGGAGGACCCAGATGAACTCCGTGACGTACCACGCGAGGAAGGCCGAGATCCAGCCGACGAGCAGGCCGAGCAGGCAGTCGGTCGGGTAGTGGGCCATCAGATAGCAGCGCGCGAAGATCATCATCACCGGCCACAGGAAGAGGAACAGCCACAGCTTGTCGTATTTCGAGTCGCGGTTCCGGAAGAACCAGATCGCGGAGACGCCCGCCATCGCGGCGCCGACGTGGCCGGACGGGCACGAGAAGCCCGTTTCCTGGACGTGGCCGGCGGCGGCCCACCACTGGAAGATCTCGACGGTCGAGAGGTAGGGGCGCGTCCGCTCGAACAGCTCCTTCAGGATCAGGTTCGAGATCAGGTAGCAGCACGCGATCGAGCCGAAGAGGCAGACGCCGAGCTTGCGCGTCTTCGGGAAGAGCATCAGGACGACCGCCAGAACGAGGAAGATCAGCCCCTTCTCGCCGATCGCCGTCAGGAACTTCGAGAACGGCGTCAGGAAGTCGCCGCTCTTCTCCGCGAGGGCGTGGAAGCCGCTGAGCAGGAATGTGTCGATTTTTGTAATTATCTCTATGATCATATCCATGCGAACAGTGTATAATGAATTCATGAAGAAATCAAGCGTCAGCCTGACCGAAGGGCCGATCGCGCGCCTCATCCTCTCGTTCGCGCTGCCGATCCTCGCCGGCCAGGTCTTCCAGAACCTGTACCACAGCGTCGACGCGATCGTCGTCGGAAAGCTCGTCGGGACGACCGCCCTCGCGGCCGTCACCTCAAGCACCGACAGCACGAACATGCTGATCGGCTTCTTCTCCGGCCTCTCCGTGGGCGCGGGGGTCTTGTTCGCGCGCTATTTCGGCGCGGCGGATTACGGGAAGCTCCGCGATTCGATCCACACCGCGCTCGCGTTCGCCGTCCTGCTCGGCGTTCTGATGGCGTCCCTCGGGATCGCGCTGACGAACCCGATCCTCCGCCTCGTCGCGTGTCCGGACGACGTCTTTCCGGAGGCGGCCGGCTATCTCCGCATCTACTTCGTCGGGATCCTCTTCACGTCGATCTACAACGTCGGCTCGGGCATCCTCCGCGCCGTCGGCGACTCGAAGGATCCGTTCCTCTACATCGTCGTCGCGAGCCTGACGAACATCGTCCTCGACGTCGTCTTCGTCGCGTGGCTGCGCCTCGGCGTGAACGGCGTGGCGTACGCGACGATCATCGCCCAGCTCTGCTCGAACGTGCTCCTGTACCGCCGCCTGTTCCGCGCGGACGACGTCTACCGGATCGCGATCCGCGACCTGCGCATCCACAAAGAACACCTGAAGGAGATCATCCGCCTCGGCCTCCCGACCGCGCTCCAGACGTCCCTGATCTCCGTGTCGAACCTCTTCGTCCAGCGGTACGTCAACGAATTCGGCTCGTCGGTGATGGCGGGCGTCGGCGCGGCAAAGAAGATCGACAAGTTCATCGGACTTATCCCCCAGTCGATCGCGCTCGCGTCGATGACGTTCGTCAGCCAGAACCTCGGCGCGAAGAAGCCGGAGCGGGCCTTCCGCGGCATCCGGACGGCGCTCGGGCTGTCGATCCTGTTCGTCGTCGGGCCGGGGATCCTGCTCTACGTGTTCGCGCGTCCCGTCTCGACGATCTTCACCGACGACCCCGCGGCCCTCGGCTACGCCGTCGGAATGCTGCGCGCGATGGCGTTTTTCTTCTTCTTCCAGGCGCTCAACCAGAACTTCATGTCCGCCTCCCGCGGGTTCGGCCATTCCCGCGCGGTGATGTGGCTGTCGATGGGCGGCATGATCGTCATGCGCCAGATCTACCTCGCGGTCTCGATGCACATCTCGCACACCGTCACGAACATCTACCTCGCGTTCCCGGTCGGGTGGGCGTTCTCGGCGGTCTTCGTGATCGTCTACTTCTACTTCGCGATCTACCGGCCGTACCGCCAAAAAACATTGTAAAAAAGCCCCGCGCGGCTATTGACAACGCTTGAGCGCGATGATACTATAATCGAGCAACAAGAAGGAGTCCCGCTCCTCACCCCGAGCAAACGCGAACGGGTCGATAACGAAATAACCGCCTGCGGCGTTATTTTGAAGCGGATTCTGACTTGAGTCCGCGTTTTTATTTGCACCTGACCGGTAAGGAGGATACGGCCATCAGTAAAGAAACTTTAATCAACGAAGAAATTCGTGAGAGAGAAGTCCGTCTCATCGACGAAAACGGAGCCCAGCTCGGCATCGTTCCGATCGAGGAAGCCCAGTCTCTGTCCCTTCAGAAGAACCTGGACCTCGTTCTGATCGCTCCCCAGGCGAAACCGCCCGTCTGCAAGATCATGGATTACGGCAAGTACCGCTATGAGCTGCAGAAAAAGGAGAAGGAAGCCAAGAAGAAACAGAAGACGACCGAAGTCAAGGAAGTCCAGCTCTCCACCTTCATCGAAGAGCATGACCTTCAGGTCAAGGCAAATAACGCAATCAAGTTCTTAAAGGACGGAAATAAGGTCAAAGTCCGGCTTCGTTTCCGCGGCCGCGAGCGCTCGAACGTCGCCGCGGGCGAGAAGACGATGGAGATGTTCCGCGTCGCGACCCAGGAGTACGCGAACGTGGACAAGGCGCCCCTCCTCGAGGGCCGCTTCCTGACGATGATCTTAGGACCGAAAGCCGACAAGTAAGGAGAAACATCATGGCAAACGCAAAAATGAAATCCCACAGAGGCGCGTCGAAGCGCTTCAAGATCAGCGGAACCGGCAAGATTATGCGCCATAAGGCCTATAAGAGCCACATCCTGACCAAGAAATCCAGCAAACGCAAGAGAGGCCTCCGCCAGGGAACGACCCTGACCAGCGCTGACCAGAAGAGAATCATGGCGGTTCTCGACAAATAAGGAGGTAGAAACAAATGGCAAGAGTTAAAAGAGGCGTCAACACCCACAAGAGACACAAAAAGCTCCTTTCCCAGGCGAAGGGTTTCTATCTCTCCAAACACAACGTATTCCGCGCCGCCCGTCCGGCCGTGATGCGCTCGCTCGCGACCGCCTACGTCGGCCGCAAGAACCGCAAGCGTGACTTCCGTCGTCTCTGGATCGCCCGCATCAACGCCGGCGCCCGCGCGAACGGCATCTCCTACAGCAATCTCATGCACGGCCTGAAGCTCTCGAACATCGACATCAACCGCAAGATGCTCTCCGAGCTCGCGATCTACGACGCGCCCGCGTTCACCACGCTCTGCAATACCGCGAAGGCCGCGATCGCGAAATAAACACAAAACAAAAAACAATCACAAAGTTGCAAGGATCGCCCTCCCGGGTTCGGGAGGGCGTTCTTTTTGCCGGAGAGACGCCCAACGGCAGTTGTATTCCGCCCGTGCTTCCTGTATCATAATAGAATCGACCCGTATGACGAAGAAACGAAACGACCATGACCAGATCCGCTGACAATTCCACATCCGCCCGCCCGCGCAAAGGCCTGCGCGTTCTGATCGTATGCCTTGCGGTTCTTTGCGTGCTCGCGGCGGCGTGCCTCGCGCTGATCTTCACCCACAAGGTCGTCCTGTTCCGCCACGGGATCTACCTGTGGAACGCGGAGCGCGTCGAACTCGACATCCTCGAGGAGGAGATCCCGAATCTCGACTATCTGACGAACCTGAAGGAGGCGGACCTCCGCGAAAGCGCGTGCTTCCGCGAGATCGCGGCCTGGGCCGATGAACACCCGCACGTGAACGTCCTCTACACGGTCACGCTTCCGGACGGCCTGACGTTCGACGAAACGACGCGGACGATCGACTTCACGCGCGTCAGCGAGGACGACCTGCTCCTCCTGGCGGAGGACTATATGGAGTATTACCGGGACGTCCGCACAGCGAAGATCGACGCGGCGGGCTGGTCGTTCGAGACGCTCCGTGCCTTCCAGAATAAATATCCGAACGTCAAAATGACCGGAACGATCCCGGTCAGCCAGTGGCCGGTCGCCGAGCGCCTCGCCGCCTCGCGGACCTTCCCGAACATGACGGTCGTCGGTCCGGTCCGCATCGGTCCGGTCGAGATCCCGTTCGACGCGAAGGAGGTCGATCTGTCCCGGCTGACCGCCGACGAGATCGGCGAATTCGAACAGCAGCTCGTGTTCTTCCCGAGCCTTGCGCGCGTCGACTTCGGAACGGAAGCCGCCCACGAAAAGCTCCGTGCCGTCAGCGCGTTCGCGAAGGCGCACCCGGAGTTCGGCGTCGCCTATACGATGACGGCGTTCGGCCTCGAGGTCGGCTTCCATACGCCGATCCTCGATTTCAACCACATCACGATGACCGACGACGGCGCGGAGGTGCGCGAGCTTCTCGACCTGCTTCCGAACGTAAAGAAGCTCGATATGGACTTCTGCGGCGTGGACGACGAACACATGGCGGCGATCCGCGACGACTACCCGGACGTCGACGTCGTCTGGCGCGTCTGGTTCAGCGACGTCTACTCCGTCCGCACCGACGTCACGAAGATCCTCGCGAGCGCGTTCGGGCGCGTGACGCTGACGCCGGAGACCGCGTATCCTCTCCGCTACTGCACGAAAGTGAAATACCTCGACGTCGGCCACAACGAAACGATCGGCGACATCTCGTTCATCTCGTACATGCCCGATCTCGAGGTCCTGATCGTCGCGCTCTGCGACGTGATCGACTTCGAGCCGCTCGCGGACTGCCCCCACCTCGAATTCCTCGAGATCTTCACGAACCGCGTCCGGACGCTCGAACCGCTCCGCAACCTGAAGGAGCTCAAGCATCTCAACATCTGCTGGAACACGAAGCTGGCGGACCTCTCGCCGATCTACGGCCTGACCCAGCTCGAGCGCCTCTGGATCGGCTGCAAGACGAGGATCCCCCAGGAACAGATCGACCATTTCCGCGAGCTCGCGCCGGATTGCGTCGTCAACGATACGTGCACCGACCCCCACACCGACTGGCGCGAGGGGACCGAGCGCTACGAGCTCCTCAAGAAGCAGCTCGGCTACCCCTACGGCTACCAGTTCTGGGAGCGGGATCCGCTCTACAAGCCCCACGGCCATGAGGATATGCACGGCGAACGGTATGGAGATGCTCAGACAGGAAAGTAGCTCCGTACAGTCCGAAAAGAAGGACAAGGGGAAGGCAAGAACGAATTGATAAAGCAGAGATGGGTGAGGCGGCTTCGGCCGCCTCGCTTTTTTCTGTGAAGATTTCGTTTTTTTGCACCACAGAATCACAAGATGTAGTATAATAACAAATATCTATGGAGGCCACGCTTGTGGCTTGGACAGTATTGAAGGAGGCTTATAGTATGAGATGCCCGTTTTGCGAAGCCCAGGACACGCGCGTCATTGACTCCCGCCCGACCGAGGACGGCCACGCGATCCGCCGCCGCCGCGAGTGCGACAAATGCGGAAAGCGCTTCACGACGTACGAGAAGGTCGAAGAGATCACGTTCATGGTCATTAAAAAGGACGGAAGCCGCGAGGCGTTCGACCGCAACAAGGTCCTGAACGGCATCCTCAAGGCGTGCGAGAAGCGGCCCGTCTCGATGGCGGACGTCGAACGGATCGTCGACGACATCGAGCGCAGCCTGAACAATATGATGCAGAAGGAGATCGAGAGCAAGGTCATCGGCGAGATCATCATGGAACACCTGAAGGATCTCGACGAGGTCGCGTACGTGCGCTTTGCGTCGGTCTACCGCCAGTTCAAGGACGTCTCGACGTTCGTCCAGGAGATCGAAAAGCTGCTCGGCGACGATACGAAGGGCCGGCGGTGACGCGGGAAGGGATACGGCCGGAGGAACGGCCGTCCCGCAGCGTTTTGCTATGGAGAAAACGATATGAACAGAGGAACACGAATCGCCGTGGACGGCCCCTCGGGCGCCGGGAAATCCACGATCGCGAAGGCCGTCGCCGACCGCCTCGGCTACGAATACATCGATACCGGCGCCATGTACCGCGCCGTCGCCTACGGAATGGTCCGTGACGGCATCACCTGCGAAGAATCCGACCGCGAACGGCTTGCATCGTTTTTAGGCGATGCGACGGTCGACTTCCGCGAGGGTCACGTCTGCCTGAACGGAGAGGACATCGCGGACCGGATCCGCACGCCCGAGATCTCGATGATGGCGTCGGACTGCTCGGCGATCGGCATCGTCCGCGAGAAGCTCGTCGCGGAGCAGCGCCTGATGGGCGAAACGAAGAACGTCATCCTCGACGGCCGCGACATCGGAACGCAGGTCTTCCCCGACGCGGAATTCAAGTTCTACCTGACGGCCGACGCGGCGGAGCGCGCCCGGCGGCGCCTTGCGGACCTCGAGGCCGCGTACGAAAAGAAGAAGGCCGACCTCAAGGCGGAGGGCCTGAAGGGCAAGAAGCTCAAGAGCCTGCTCGGTCCCGCGCCCGTGTTCGAGGACGTCCTCCGCGACATCGAACAGCGCGACTGGAACGATATGCACCGCGATATCTCGCCGCTCGTTCAGGCTGAGGACGCGGTCCTGATCGACTCGACGCACTCGACGATCGAAGAGACCGTCCAGGCGTTCCTCGACGTCATTTTACGCGCGTCGGACGACGCGGCGGCTCAGCCCTGCTGCTGCGGCGGCTGCGGCTGCGATTGCGCCCCGGAGAACGCGCCCGGAACGGACAAAGAGGCGGCCGAATGAAGCTCATCCTCGCATCGGGAAGCCCGCGGCGGCGCGAGATGTTCGAGGCCCACGGCTACGATTTTGAGATCCGGCCGTCGGCGGTCGACGAGCGCGTGCCGGAGGGTCTGACGCCCGCGGAGACGGTCCTGTACCTCTCGTGGATCAAGACGCGCGCCGTCGAGGAGGAGGTCCTCGCGGAACGGGCGGCTGAGACCGCGGATCCCGCGCAGGCGGCGGCGGAATCCTCCGCCGAAACGGATTCCCCCGGCGGAGCGGAACCGGAACGCGTCTTTCTCGTCGGCGCCGATACGATCGTGTATCTGCCGGCGAACGCGGCGGATCCGGTCGACGTCCCGGCGGTCCACGGCCCCGTGAACGGTACCTACCGCGGCGCGATCCTCGGAAAGCCGCGGGACGCGGAGGACGCGACGCTGATGCTGCGGGACCTCGCCGACACGTCGAACTACGTCCTCACGGGCGTGACGGTCATCGAAGCCGGAACCCCGAACCGCCGCTCGTTCGTCTCCGTCTCGCGCGTCGATATGGCGCCCTACGGCGACGACTACGTGCGCGATTACGTCGCGTCGGGCGAACCGATGGACAAGGCCGGCGGCTACGCGCTCCAGGGCCGCCAGGCATGCAAGATCCTCCGCGTCGAGGGGAGCGAGACGAACGTGATCGGCCTCCCCTGGGACGAAACGGAGCAAACCCTGACCGAAATGGGCTACCGGAAGGAGCCCTTCTGAAAGGACAACGATTATGTGTCTGAATCTGTTTACACAGGACATCGGCATCGACCTCGGAACGGCGAATACCCTCGTCTACATCAAAAACAAGGGCATCGTCCTCAACGAGCCGTCCGTCATCGCCGAGGACGTCCGCACGAGGAAGATCTTCGCGGTCGGCCGCGAGGCGAAGGAGATGATCGGCCGCGCGCCGGCGGATCTCCGCGTCGTCCGTCCGCTTGAGGACGGCGTCATCTCCGACCTCGAGATGGCCCAGGCGATGCTGCGTGAATTTCTCCACCGCGTGCTCCCCGATCACGCGCTCTTCAAACGCGTCCGCATCGTCGTCGGCGTTCCGTCGGGCGTCACGGGCGTCGAGAAGCGCGCCGTCGAGGAGGTCGCCCGCCAGATGGGCGCGCGCGACGTCTTCATCCTCGACGAATCGATGGCGGCCGCGATCGGCGTCGGCATCCCCGTCGAGGAACCCTCCGGCCATATGATCGCCGACATCGGCGGCGGCACCTCCGACATCTCCATCATCTCCCTCGGCGGCGTCGTGACGACGACGTCCCTCCGCGACGCGGGCGACGAGATGGACGAGGCGATCGTGAACTACATGCGCCGCAATTTCAATCTTTTGATCGGCGACGCGACGGCTGAACAGATCAAGATCAAAATCGGCGCCGCGATGATCCGCCCCGACCATCCCGAGGACGACCTCACGATGGACGCGAAGGGGCGCGACGTTCTGACGGGCCTCCCGAAGACCGTGGCGGTCCGGACGCACGACGTGACGGAGGCGCTCGCCGAATCGCTCGAGACGCTCCTCGACGGCGTGAAGCACACGCTCGAACAGGCTCCGCCCGAGCTCGCGGCGGACATCGCGACGAGCGGCATCGTTCTCGCGGGAGGCGGCGCTCTGCTCCGCAACCTCGACGTCCTGATCTCGCTCGAAACGGGCCTCGACGTCCGCGTCGCCGAAAACGCGCTCGAGGCCGTCGCCTACGGGACCGGCAAGAGCCTCGAAAACATCGGCCTCCTCCGCCGCACGGCGATGAAGGACGGCCGCAAGTATTACTGATCCCCCGATAATCCTGATCCCTCCGATCACCCGCATTAAAGGAGCTCCGCATGAAACGGACCGGTCCGCACCGCAAACAGATCATCCTCGTCCTGGTCGTTCTCGCCCTGGCGGGGATCCTCGTTGCCTCGTTCCTGTCCGTCGGCTCCGATACGTGGCTCGGACGGACGGCAGAGACGGTGATCCAGTGGGTCCAGAAGCCGTTCACCGCGGCCGGCAACGCCGTCCACGGCACGCTCTACCGGATCGCCCACGCAAAGGAGCTGGAGGCGGAGAACGCGGAGCTGAAGGAGCGCGTGGCCGAACTCGAGGCCGAGCTCCGCGACGCGAAGCTGTCGCGCGTGAAGATGCTCGAGCTGACCGCGCTGGAACAGGCGCTCAACGACAACGGCCTCGCCGGACGCGACCTCGTCACGACGCGCGTGACGGCGCTCGACCGCTCGAACTGGTACAGCGCCGTGACGATCGGCGCGGGGACGAAGGACGGCGTCGCGAAGGACGACGTCGTCGTTTCGGCGCAAGGCCTCGTCGGGCGCGTGATCTCGGTCGGCCCCGGCTGGGCGAAGGTGCTCTGCGTGATCCACGACTCCCAGAACGTCAGCTTCCGCGTCTTCCGCAATCTCGACATCCTCGGCATCGTCTCGGGCGCCGGCGACGGAACGCTGTCCGGCTATCTGCTCGATACCGACGCGGTCCTTGAGGCCGGCGACACGCTGATCACGAGCGGGATGGGCATCTTTCCCGAGAACGTCCCGATCGGCCGCGTGACGTCGTTCCGCCAGGACGAGGATTCGCGCCTCGTCCGCTTCACCGCCGAACCCTTCGTCGATTTCTCGAAGCTTGACGTCGTGACCGTCATCAAAATGCAATGAAGTACCGCTTCCTCATCCCGTTCATCACCGTCTGCTTTCTTCTGCAGGGGACGTTTTTCAGCGCCCTGCCGATTTTGGGTGTGACGCCGGATCTGGTCCTCGCGTTCCTTCTGATCCTTCCGCTCTATTACGGGGGCAGCCAGGCGCTCGTCCTCTCGCTCGTCTTCGGACTCCTCCGCGACGTCTGCTTCGGCGTTTCGGTCGGCCCGACGGCGCTTCTGTATTTCCTGCTCTCCGGAGCCGTCATGCTCCTGCGCGGCCAGTTCTACGCGGAGAAGTTCTATACCGTTCCTTTGATCATCCTCCCCGGCACCGCGGCCTTCCAGGTCCTCTACTGGGCGTTCATGCGCCTGCTCGGAAGGCCGTACGCGTTCCTCACGATGGCGGAGCGCCTGCCCGGCCTGCTCCTGCTGGAACTCGTGTGGGCCGTCGTCATCTACCTCCTGATCGGCCGTAACCCGATGCGGTTCGCGAGAAGCCGCGATCTGTTCGGAAAGGCGGGAAGCCGCGCATGAAGCAGTGGATCGGAAAACGCCACAACCAGATCGCGATCCTGATCGTCGTGCTGTTTCTCGCGCTGTTCGGGCGGCTGTTCCTTCTCTCCGTTCTGGAGACGGACCGCTGGGCGAACGCGGCCGATTCGCTGTCGATCAAGACCGTCACGATCTCCGCGCCGCGCGGCGAGATCTACGACGCGCGCGGACGGCTTCTGGCCGGGAACCGCGTCAGCTTCGTCGCGGAGTTCTCCGACTACGACTACACGGCGAAGGAGCTGAACGCCCAGGCGCTCCTCCTGATGAACATCCTCGAGGAGAACGGGGAGGCGGTCGAAGATACGCTTCCGGTCGTGATCGGCGAGGACGGAACGTTCTCGTTCACGTACCGGAACGCGGTCGAGGAATGGCTCCGCGAGAACGACATGCCGGAGACGCTGACGGCGCAGGAGGCGTTCGACGAGCTCCGCGCGCGCTACGGCGTCTCGCCCGAGCTCGACGTCTACGAAGCGCAGTCCGAGCTCCAGAACACCTACGGCGTCTTCCCGCCGATCTCCGTCCGCGTGATGAAATACACCCAGATCCTGAATCTGGACAGCTTCCTCGGGCGCTACGAATCGAGCCTGAAGCGGCGCGGCTACGACTATTCGCTCTCCGCGGAGGAATGCTTCCGGATGCTCCGCGAGATCTATAAGATCGACGATACGAACCCCGGCCTTCCGGACCGCGACGCGCGGAAGATCATCCTGATCCGCGACGCGCTCGCCGCCCAGGGGTACGTCGCCTACGTCCCGATCACCGTCGCGAAGAATCTCTCCGAACAGTCGATCGTCACGATCGAGGAGCGCTCGACCGACCTGCCCGCCGTCGAGGTCTCGGTGGAATACGTCCGCTACTACCCGAACGGCCAGGCCGCGTCCCACGTGCTCGGCTATCTCGGCAAGATCTCCGAAAGCGACAAGGCCGAATACCTGTCGCGCGGCTACAGCGTCACGGATTTCATCGGCAAGGACGGCATCGAAAAGGTCTACGAGGACGCCCTCCGCGGTACGGACGGCACGCGCACGGTCCAGGTCAACGTCTACGGCGAACTCGAACAGGTCCTCGCCGAGACGGAGGCGAAGAAGGGCGATCCCGTCACGCTGACGATCGACCTCGAGCTCCAGAAGTCCGCCGAGGAGGCGCTCGCGCAGGCGCTCGAGAAGATCCGGACCGGCGGCACGTTCGAGAGCGAATACGGCGACTTCAAGTTTACGAACGCCTATCCGAACGCGACGGTCGGCGCCGTCGTCGCGCTCGACGTGAAGACGGCGGACGTTCTGGCGCTCGCGAGCTATCCGTCGTTCGATCCGAACCTCTTCGCGGAGGGGATCAGCCAGGACGACTGGGACAGCCTCCAGACCGAGAATCCGCGCGACCCGCTCGCGCCGCGGCCGCTCTACAACGTCGCGACGCGCTCCGCCGTTCAGCCGGGCTCCTCGTTCAAGATCGTCACCGCGACGGCCGCGCTCCAGTCGGGGCTGAATCCGAGCCGGCGCTACAAGGACGGCGGCTACATCAAATGGGGCGAAAGGACGTACGGGTGCGCGCTCTGGAACCGGTCGAAGCGCAACCACGGTTCGCTCAACCTCTACGAGGCGATCGGCGTCTCCTGCAACTACTACTTCTACGACCTGATCTCGAACACGGACTGGTCGACCGGCCGTTCCCTCGGCCTTTCGGAGGATATGGGGATCGACCTCGTCCTCGATTACGCGAAGCAGTACGGCCTCGGCCAGGCGACCGGCATCGAGATCGGCGAAGCGTCGACGACGCTTCCCTCGGCGGAGAAAAAGCTCGCCTCGACGATCCAGTCGCTGAAGAGCGTGCTCCGCGCCGACGCGAAGTCGTACTTCACAGAGGAGGCGCTCGCGGATGAGGAGCTCCTTGCCGACACGATCGACATCATCAGCGGCTGGGCGAAGGAGAACCCGTCGCGGAACGCGATCCTGACGCGGCTCTACGATCTTCCCGTGTTGGAAGACCGGACGGAGGCACTCGCAGACCTCTGCAAATACAGCTATTTCAATATGGCGAACTGGACGCTCGGCGACTACTTCAACATCGCGATCGGCCAGGGTGAGAACGCCTACACGCCGCTCCAGATCGCGAACATGATCGCGACCGTCGGCAACGGCGGCCTGCGGAACGAGGTCAGCGTCGTGAAGGACGTCGGCGGAGAGGCTCCGGAACGCGCCGAGCCCGTACAGGTCACGGTCGGCAGCGACACGTACTTCGACACGGTGATCGCGGGAATGGAACGCGTCGCCCAGTCGTCGTCCGGCTCGGGTTACGCTTTGTTCCGCCGCTTCCCGGTCAAGGTCGCCGCGAAGACCGGAACGGCCGAGCGCTCGGGCAAGATCCAGCCCCCCGACGAGGTGGAATACGTCAAAGAAAACCTCTCGAAGATCAACCGCAAACTCGCGTGGGAGGACGTGGAGGCGGAGATGCAGCGGATCATCCGCGAGGACGATTCCGTCTCGGTCATCACCGCCGTCCACCGCGCCGTTCTGAACCTCTCGAACGGCGCCGTGACCGACGACGACATCAACAAATACAAAGAGGATTACGACAACTTCTCGTGGTTCGTGGGACTCTGCCCGGCCGACGATCCCCAGATCGCCGTGGCGACGCTGATCTTCAACGGCGGCTCCGGAAGCTACTCGGGGACCGTGACGCGCGAAGTCATCGCGCGGTACCTCGAGCTCCAGGCCGAATACGCCGCGGAGGAAGCGAACTGACGAAACAGAAACGATAAAGAAAGCAGGGAACGACAGTGAGTACAGTCATCGGTGTGGCTGCCGGAAAAGACGGCAGCGGAAAAACATTCTTCGCGAGCAACCTCGGCGCGATGCTCTCGCTCGGCGGCGCGGCCGTGTGCCTCGTCGATCTGAACTACGGCATGCGCGGGCTCGACCTCGCGTTCGGCCTCGAATCGGAGATCGTCTACGACCTCTCCGACGTCTTCGCGGGCGACGCGACGCTCCGCCAGGCGGAGGTCGCGGACGAGCGGTTCGAGACGCTTTCGGTCTTCTCCTGCCCGCAGGACATCCGCAAGGAATACCCGGCGCCCGCTCAGGTGCGCCGCCTGTTCGACGAGCTCCGGAAGTCGTTCGACTTCATCATCGTCGACCTGCCGGGAGGACCGCTCCCGATGCTCGCGGACCTCGTCTCGGGCATCGACAAGGCCGTCATCGTCACGACGCCGGCGCCCGACTGCCTCCGCAACGCCGAATCGGTCAACGAGATCCTGCGCGCGAAGGGCGTCCCGAAGCGCTTCGTGCTCCTGAACAAGGTCAAGCCCGACCTGTACGCGGATACGGCGGCGGACCTGGCGGAACGCGTCGTGGACCGGCTGCGTGTTCCGCTCGTCGGCATGATCCTCTACGACGACAACGTCGCCTACTCCGCCCTGACGGGCGTTCCGCTCGTGACGGAGGATTCGTCGCTGACAGACTCGTTCCGGCGGATCTGTCTTGAGCTGGCGCGGTAGAAGGGAGACGGAAATGGAACAGGCGATCACCATCCGCAGAGCGGAGGAAAAGGACGTCCCGCGCGTCATCGCGCTTCTCGAACAGGTCCTGACGATCCACGCGGATCTGCGGCCCGATCTCTTCATCTCCGGGACGACGAAATACACGGCGGACGAGCTTCTGCGGATCTTCGCGGACGAAAAGACGCCCGTCTTCGTCGCCGTGAACGGCGCGGACGAGACGGTCGGATACGTGTTCTGCGAGATCGAGGAACCGGTTCCCTCGAACAATCTGATCCCGCGGCGGACGCTCTACATCGACGACCTCTGCATCGACGAATCGCAGCGCGGAAAGCGCGTCGGCGAGGCGCTCTACCATTACGCCCTGGCCGAAGCGAAGAGGCGCGGCTGTTACTCCGTCACGCTGAACGTCTGGGAAGGCAACGAAGCCCGCTTCTTCTACGAGAAGATGGGAATGACCGTGCGGAAGACGATGATGGAACAGGTCCTGGAATAAGAAAAAACGCGGCGCCGGAAAGGCTGCCGCTCATACAGGAAAAGGGCATGATTACAGCTTCAATGCTGCGACGATTTCGTCGCCGTCCGTTTCACCGTTCTCTTCAAATCCCATGGAGAGATACAGCTTTCTGGCGACATCGTTTTCAGGCTCGTAAGAAACCGCACAGTATTCCGCATTTCCGCAAGGCCATGTCCTTATGAATTCCAGAGCAAGAGTCAGGACTTCCTTTCCGTAGCCTCTTTTCTGGTATCGTTTATCTATCATGAGACGCCAGATGGTGTAATTGTTATCATAGACTTTCGGCGGTTCAAAACCCTCTTCGGGATTGCGATCCGCATCGCTTTCGTTGAATCCGATCATCAGAAAGCCGACAGGCTTTTTGTCGTCATAGATTCCAAACGGAAACGCAACAGTATCCGTGTCCCGGACGCTGTATGCCTGTACGATGCTTGCCCAGTTCGGAGCAACAAAGCTTTTTTGATATTGAAAGACCTTAAGATCGATAATATCCCAAACGTTTTTATGATTTATTTGTACTAAGTGCAGCATTTTGCACCTCCGGAAATCCCGATTTGTCTTATTCCTTTTCCTGTTTTGTGTGTGAGACACAGCGCCGGTTCAGAAGTTGATCTCCTTCGACCGGATGTTGATGTTGAGGACGAGGCCGACCGCGATCATGTTCGTGAGGATCGAGGTCCCGCCCGAGGAGATGAACGGAAGCGTGATCCCGGTGACGGGCATCAGGCCCATCGTCATCCCGATGTTCTCGAAGATCTGGAATAAAAACATGCCGAACAGACCGATCACGATCAGACTGCCGTAAAGGTCCTTCGCGTTTTTTGAGACGCGGAAGATGCGGGTGAGGAAGAGCGCGTAGAGGGCGATCACGACCGCCCCGCCGACGAAGCCGAACTCCTCGCAGATGACGGAGAAGAT
>JAEEUO010000203.1 GCA_016286935.1 Bacillota bacterium
GGGTGCCGTTCTGATGCTCGAACACGACCGCCGCGACGCGCTCCCCGAAACGATCGCCGGCTTCCGCCTCCTGCGCGAACGCGATTACGGAAAGACGGCCGTTTCTTATTACGGTTTTTGAAATCGGTCGTGTACAACGCAAAAACGGTATGATATAATCACTATATATTTTGATGTTTAAAGGAGATGCATCATGCAAGTTTTGGAATTACTCGATGAACTCGAAGAAATCGTCGATACGAGCGGATCGTTCCCCCTGACCGGAAAGATTCTCGTCGATGCGGACGATATCCTTTCCGTCGTCGCCGATATCCGCCGCGTCCTTCCCGAAGAGATCACAAAAGCCCAACAGATCACGAACGACCAGGAACGCATCCTCGCCAAGGCCAAACAGGAATACCAGGACATCATCGGCGAAGCGAAGCGCGAGGCCGAAAAGCTGATCGAGACGGACGACATCACCGTCAAGGCACGCCGCCGCGCGGATGAGATCCTCCGTACCGCGAACGACAACGCGAAGGATCTGAAACTCTCGACGTTCGAATACATCGACGGCCTTCTCTACGACTTCCAGAACAAGATGGACAGCCTGAAGGAATCGTATTTCGAAACGATGTACGCCCAGGTCAACGAGACGCTTGAACAGGCGAACAACACCGTCCAGACGAACCGCAACGAGATCCGCGACATGCTCTACAAGACCCAGGACGAGTCGTACTGATGAAGGTCCTCGGTATCACAGCCGAATACAATCCGTTTCATGACGGCCACAAATACCACCTCGCGGAATCGAAACGAATCACCGGAGCGGATGCGGTGGTCGTTTGCATGTCCGGAAACTTCGTCCAGCGCGGTGAACCGGCCGTCTTCGACAAATGGACGCGCGCCCGTACGGCTGTTGAAAAGGGCGTCGATCTCGTACTGGAACTCCCGACGTATTTCGCATTGAGCTCCGCCGAAACGTTCGCGAGGGGCTCGGTCGAACTGCTGTCCTCGCTCGGCATCGTCGACGTGATCTCCTTCGGCAGCGAGGCAGGGTCCGTCGAACCGCTCCAACGCGTCGCGGATTCGCTCGCGGAGGAATCCGAAACGTTCAGGGACGCTCTCCGCGCGGAACTCGACCGCGGAAAGGGCTTCCCGGAGGCGCGCGAAACGGCTCTCTCGGCCGTTCTCGGCAAAGAGGCCGCGGCGCTCCTTGAGGAGCCGAACAACATCCTCGGCATCGAATACCTGAAGGCCGCGAAACGCCTCGGGACAGGGGTCCCGTTCGTGACGGTCCCGCGGAAGGGCGAATCGCACCTCATGACCGCCTCCGTGATCCGCCGCGCGATGCGCGATATGGAAGCGGAACGGCGCTATTTCGACCTGTTGACATATAAAATCATTATGTCAACCACAGAGGAACTCGAATCGACACCCTCGGGCGGCGAAGGGCTCGGAAACCGGCTCCACAACTCGATCGAAAACGCCGAAAACCTCGACGAACTTTTGCTTCTCGTGGCCGCGAAACGGTATCCGACGAGCCGTCTCCGCCGTCTGTGCACCCAGTCGCTCCTCGGCATCGACGCGCCCGCGATCGAACGCGTTCCGTACGCCCGCGTCCTTGCCTTCAGTCCGGCCGGCGCGAAACTGATCCGCGCCTCGAAAAAGTCGGAAAGCGCGGCCGTTCCGCTCCTGACGAGCCTCAGCAAGGAGGCCGAAACGCTCGCCGCCTCCTCGGCCGATCCCGCGTCGTTCCGCCGCTCGCTCACGGCAGACGTCCGCGCGATGGACCTCTGGAACCTGATCCACAACCGCAACCGCTCCGCCTATTCCGACTACAGGCGCACACCGTTCCATCCCGACCGCATCTGACCGGAAACGATACACTGAAAAGGAGAATACCGAAATGAAAGTACTCGTCATCAACTGCGGCTCTTCGTCGCTGAAATACCAGGTTCTCGAAATGGACAACGAGGAGCTCCTCTGCAAGGGCCTCGTCGAACGCATCGGCATCGAAGGCAGCCAGATCAAACACGAAAAGATCGGAGCCGAGAAGTTCGTCCTCCAGACCCCGATGAAAAACCACAAAGAAGCGATCGGCCACGTCATGGACGCGCTCGTCGACCCGGAGCACGGCGTCGTCGCGTCGATGAAGGAGATCGGCGCCGTCGGCCACCGCGTCGTCCACGCGGGCGAGAAGTACGCGACCTCCGTCGTGATCGACGATGACGTCATCAAGGCGCTCGAGGAGTGCACGGACCTCGCGCCGCTCCATAACCCCGCCAACATCCTCGGCATCCGCGCCTGCCAGGAGATGATGCCCGGCGTCCCGATGGTCGGCGTGTTCGACACGGCCTTCCACCAGACGATGCCCAAGGAAGCGTATCTCTACCCGATCCCGTACAAATACTACGAGAAGTACCGCGTCCGCCGCTACGGCTTCCACGGCACGAGCCACCGCTACGTTTCGAAGCGCGTCGCCGAGCTGATGGGCAGGGACATCCGCGACCTCAAGATCATCACCTGCCACCTCGGCAACGGCGCGTCCCTCGCCGCCATCGACCACGGACAGGTCATCGACACCTCGATGGGCTTCACACCGCTCGCGGGCGTCGCGATGGGCACGCGCTCGGGCAACATCGACCCCTCGATCATCACGTATCTCGCCGCCCACGAAGGCAAGTCGGCCGACCAGATCCTGAACGAGCTCAACAAGGGATCCGGCATCCAGGGACTCTCCGGCGTCTCGAGCGACTTCCGCGACGTCGAATCGGCCGCCAATCAGGGCAACGAACGCGCCAGGATCGCGGAGGACGTCTTCGTGCACCGCGTGAAATCGTACCTCGGCGCGTATTTCCTCCTCCTCAACGGCGCGGACGCGATCGTCTTCACGGCCGGCGTCGGCGAGAACGACAAGGCGATGCGCGCGCGGATCTGCTCGCGTATGGAATCCCTCGGCGTCAAGATCTGCCCGGAGCGCAACGACGTCCGCGGCAGGGAGGCGCTGATCTCCACTGACGACTCCACCGTCCAGGTCTGGACGATCCCGACGAACGAGGAACTGACGATCGCGCGCGATACGGCCGAACTCGTCGGATAGAGGCGACCCGGCAGATGACGGGTGCTGCCGGCGGACGGTCCGCC
>JAEEUO010000204.1 GCA_016286935.1 Bacillota bacterium
AACTCGATCACAGGCTGATCACGGTGGAGATCACCGAATCGGCCATGATCCGGGAAGAGGAGCTGATGCAGAAGACCGTCACGCATCTGCGCGAAAACGGCTTTGAGTTCTCGATCGACGATTTCGGCAGCGGCCTTTCCTCGCTGAGTCTGGTGGCCGACACGCTTCCGGACGAGATCAAGATCGACCGGTCGCTTCTGAAGAAAAACTGCGAGGACGAACGGGAACGCACCATTCTCGAGAGCATCTTCCTGTTCGCCAACCGTCTGAACATCCGTACCGTCGCCGAGGGCGTCGAGACGAAGGAACAGTTCGGTTTTCTCCGCACCTGCAACTGCAGCCTGATCCAGGGATACTATTTTTCCGAGCCCCTGCCCGAGGACGCCTTTCTGCAGCGTCTGACCGACCGGTGCGCGCCCGCCGAGGAGGATGACATCCTTCAGGTCCAGACGGAGACCGCGGCCGAACAGATCCTGCTCCAGGCCGTTTATATGCGGTATCCGCTGATCATCTTCGGCAATCTGACGCGCAACAGCTTCTATATGATGACGTATGAAAACTTCACGTCCAAAAGCTGCCCGTCCACCGGCACGGTGGACGATCTGATCGAGCACGGGACCAGCTCCATGCATCCGGACGACCGGGAACGCTGGCATGCCATGTTCTGCCGTGAAAACCAGCTCCGGCTGTACCGGGAGGGAAAGAAGGAGTTCCACATGATCACCCGCCAGATCGGCGACGACGGCGTCTACCGCAAGGTCGAGACCAGCAACTATTTTGTGAAGAGCCCGGCGACGGACGACGTTCTGATCATCAGCCTCTGCAACAATTTCGAAAGCGGAGAAGAACAGTAAGAAAAGCGTTTCCATACAAAAAACCGTTGGCGATCCAACGGTTTTTTCGTATTCTCCGGTCGGCGGCGCCTACGGAAGCGCTTCGCGACGGCCTCAGCCGACGTCGCGGCCGAGCAGCCGGTAGAGGATGCGGTAGAGCTCCGCGGCCTCGGCCGGATCGAGCGTCACGCACTTCGCCATCGCGCACGGCACGTCGAGCGCGCGGTCCTTCAAAGCGTCGCCCCGTTCCGTGATCGTGACGATGAGGTTGCGTTCGTCCGCCTTCGACCGTTCGCGCGTGACGAGGCCCTTCTCCTCCAGCTTCTTCAGGAGCGGCGTCAGCGTCCCCGAATCGAGGAAGAGCTTTTCGCCGAGATCCTTGACGTTGATCGAACGGCGCTCCCAGAGGACCATCATCGTAATGTACTGGGTATACGTCAGGTCGATCTTGTCAAGGAAGGGCTTGTACTGTTTGATGATCTCGCGCGAGCACGCGTAGAGCGGGAAACAGATCTGGTTGTCGAGCCGCAGCGCGGCGTACTTATCGTTCATGACGCGTTACGCGTTCGCGCGCTCCCTGTCGTACGCCTGGCGCACGGCCTTCGCGAGCTGGTCGGCGCAGGACGTCGGGCGGCGTCCGCACGTGTTGCCGAGCAGGTATTCCTCGATCTTGTCGACGGACCAGCCGTCGACGAGCTTCGAGATCGCCTTGAGGTTGCCGTTGCAGCCGCCGAGGAACGAGATGTTCTTCACTTTATCGTCCTCGAGATCGAAGCTGATCATCTGGGAGCAGACCATTTCCGTTTTGTAATCGTGATGCATCAGAGAGCCTCCTTCACTCTGTTCGCAACGTCCTTCATATCGGCCGTCGGTTCGAAGCGGGCGACGATCTCGCCGTTGCGGTCGATGAGGAACTTCGTGAAGTTCCATTTTACGCTGCCGTTGTTCTTGTAATCCTTGTCCTTTGCTTTGGCAACGCCGGCCATCATCAGAGCCATCGGACCCTTGCCGAAGCCTTCGAACTTCGTGTTCGCGGTCAGCCACTGGAAGAGCGGGATCGCGTTTTCGCCGTTGACGTCGATCTTGGCAAACTGGGGGAAGGTGATGCCGTAGCGGCCGGTGCAGAAATCGTGGATCTCATCGTCGGTTCCGGGCGCCTGGTTGGCGAACTGGTTGCAGGGGAAGTCGAGGATCTCGAGTCCCTTCTCCGCGCATTCGTCGTAGAGGTCCTGAAGTTCGTCGTACTGAGGCGTAAAGCCGCAGCCGGTCGCGGTGTTGACCACGAGAACGACCTTTCCCTTGTAATCCGCGAGAGAGACGTCGCTGCCGTCCATTGCCTTTACCGTGAAATCGTACAGATTCATTTCGTTACCTCCTTGATTGTATCATAGCGTTCGCGTTTTGTGAAATCTCATTTTTTACAATTCGATTGTACTCAATTAAATTGAGCGTGTCAAGCCCTTTTTTGAAATACTTTTCGGCGGCTTTCCTTCAGCCGCCGATCCGGCCGCGCATGAAAAGAGAGCGCCCAGCGGGGCGCCCTCTTCGTTTCGCGTATGTATGGTATCGATCAGTGGTACGGATACGGCGCGATCTCGAATCCCTTCGCGCGGATCGTATCGATCACCTCGCCGAGGATGTTCGCGTTCGTCGCGGAGACGGCGTGGAGGAGCATGATCTCGCCGCCGTGGACGTGTTCGAGGATGTAGTCCTTCGCCCTCTGTTCCTCCCACTGGTTCGCGGGATCCCAGTCCTGGTAGGCGAAGCTCCAGAAGACGGAGCTGTAGCCGCGCTGCTGCATCAAAGCGAGCGTCTGTTCGGAGAACTCGCCTTCCGGGAAGCGGAAAAGATCCATCTCGTAGTCGTACTTCTCCTTCATCAGCGTCTCGAGAGCCGCGAGATCCTCCTTCGCCTTCTCGAGCGTGATCTTCGTCATGTTCGGGTGGCGGTTGGAGTGGCTGCCGACGATGTGGCCCTCGTCGATCATGCGCTGGACGAGCGGCGCGCCGGCCTCGGAGCGGACGAAATCGCCCGTGCAGAAGAAGACGGCCTTGACGCCCTTCGCCTTCAGCGTATCGAGGATC
Source organism: Bacillota bacterium (assembly GCA_016286935.1). Taxonomy (GTDB): domain Bacteria; phylum Bacillota; class Clostridia; order Peptostreptococcales; family Anaerovoracaceae; genus JAEEUO01. Next base: position 2,918 of record JAEEUO010000204.1, read on the forward strand.
GCCGGCGTATAGCCGTTTTCATATCCTTCGTCGAACGTCAGGTAGACTTTGTTGCTGTACGGTTCCTCGAGCCAGACGAAGTCCGCGTTGTACGAATCGTACTTCTTTTCGAGATCCACGCAGGCGATCGGGCGTTCGTTCTCATCGAACTGGCGGCCCGGGCCCCACGTCACGCCCGCCGGAGACAGCGCGGCGATCTCCGCGTC
>JAEEUO010000205.1 GCA_016286935.1 Bacillota bacterium
ATGGTATTTATCCCAGGCGGCTTCTCCGGAGGCGACGAACCGGAAGGCAGCGCCAAATTTATCACAGCGTTTTTCCGCAACGGCAAGATCAAAGACGGCGTGACCGATCTGCTCGACAATCGTGACGGTCTGATGTGCGGTATCTGCAACGGTTTCCAGGCGCTGGTCAAGCTCGGTCTGGTCCCGTTCGGCAAGATCATCGATACGGACGACACGTGTCCGACGCTTTCTTATAACACGATCGGACGCCACCAGTCGCGGATTGTGCGGACACGGATCGCGTCGAACAAGTCCCCGTGGCTTTCTCTGATGCAGCCCGGCGATATCGTCAATGTGGCGATCTCGCACGGCGAAGGCCGTTTCCTCGCGTCGGATGAGTTGGTCCGTCAGCTTGCAGCCAACGGCCAGATCGCGACGCAGTATGTCGATCTCGACGGCAACGCGACGAATGATATCCATTTCAATCCGAACGATTCCGTCTTTGCCATTGAAGGCATCACGTCGCCCGACGGACGCATCTTCGGCAAGATGGGCCACAGCGAGCGTATCGGCGACGGCCTATATAAAAACGTACCCGGCAATTACAACATCCGCATGTTTGAAGCGGCTGTTCAATATTTCAAATAATATTCAGGAGGGGTTCCCATGGCTTACTTAACCGACATTGAAATCGCACAGCAGTGCAAGATGCAGCCCATCACCGAGATTGCGAAGAAAGCGCATATCGACGATCAGTACATCGAACAGTACGGCAAGTACAAGGCGAAGATCGACCCGAAGCTGCTCAAGGACACCGACCGTCCCGACGGCAAGCTCGTGCTTGTGACGGCTATTACGCCGACGCCGGCAGGGGAGGGCAAAACCACCACGACGATCGGTCTTGCCGACGGTCTTGCCAAAATCGGCAAAGACGTGACGGTCGCCCTGCGTGAACCCTCGCTCGGTCCTGTGTTCGGCATCAAGGGCGGCGCTGCCGGCGGCGGTTACGCGCAGGTCGTCCCGATGGAAGACATCAACCTCCATTTCACCGGCGACTTCCACGCGATCGGCGCAGCGAATAATCTGCTTGCCGCGATGCTCGATAACCATATTCAGCAGGGGAATGCGCTCGGGATCGACGTGCGTAAGATCACCTGGAAGCGCTGCGTCGATATGAACGACCGTCAGCTACGCTTCTTGACCGACGGTCTCGGCGGCCGTTTCAACGGTGTTCCGCGTGAGGACGGCTTCGATATCACCGTGGCCAGCGAGATCATGGCGATCTTCTGCCTCGCCAGCTCGATTACTGACCTGAAAGAGCGCCTGTCGCGCATCATCGTCGGTTACACATTCGACGATAAGCCTGTGACTGCCGGCGACCTCAAAGCTGTCGGCGCCATGACTGCGCTTTTGAAGGACGCGCTCAAGCCAAATCTCGTCCAGACGCTGGAAGGCACGCCCGCGTTTGTCCACGGCGGTCCGTTCGCCAATATCGCCCACGGCTGCAACTCCGTGATGGCGACACGTCTCGCGCTTAAGATGGGCGACTACACGATCACGGAAGCCGGTTTCGGCGCGGACCTCGGCGCGGAGAAATTCCTCGACATCAAGTGCCGCATGGCGGGCCTCACCCCGGACGCGGTCGTCATCGTCGCGACCGTCCGCGCGCTCAAGATGCACGGCGGCAAGGCGAAGACCGATCTCGCCGGCGAGGACCTCGAAGCCCTCGAGCGCGGCATCCCGAACCTTCTGAAGCACGTCTCGAACATCAAGAACGTCTATCACCTCCCGGCCGTCGTCGCCGTGAACCGCTTCCCGACCGACACGGACGCCGAGATCGACTTCATCATCCAGAAGTGCCGCGCGCTCGGCGTCAACACCGTTCTCTCCACCGTATGGGCGGACGGAGGCGAAGGCGGCCGCGCGCTGGCGGAGGAGGTCGTCCGTCTCTGCGAGGAGGAAAAGGGCAACTTCACCTTCTCCTACGCCGACGACATGACGATCACCGAGAAGATCGAAGCGCTCACCACGAAGATCTACGGCGGCGCGGGCGTGAACATCCTCCCGGCGGCAAAGAAGCAGATCGAGCAGATCGAGGCGCTCGGCTTCGGGAGATATCCGATCTGCGTGGCAAAGACGCAGTATTCTCTCAGCGACGACGCGGCCAAACTCGGGGCGCCGACGGGCTTCACCGTGACGGTCAAGGCGGCGAAGGTCTCCGCGGGCGCGGGGTTCGTCGTGCTGTACACGGGCGACATCCTCACGATGCCGGGCCTGCCGAAGGTCCCCGCGGCGGAGAAGATCGACGTCGACGACACCGGAAGGATCTCCGGGCTGTTCTGAGGATCCGAGGGGAGGAGCTTTCACCCTCCCCTTTTTCCGTGGCGGCAGAAGAACGCGGCTGCCATACGCGCGGATCCCCGGCATTCCCCTCACTGTCATCACGGAGGATTTTCCCATGCCCCATCGCACACCGCGGCAGGCTGCGGTCCTTCTCGAAGGCTCCCGTATCGCCGCCGTCATCGCCGAACGCGCCCCGACCGTGGACTACACCCCCGCCATGCTCGCCGAAGCCCGGGGATTCTACACGCCTGAGGACATCGCCGCCGTCGAAGAACGGTACGGGGACTTCGAGACCTTCTTCGTCCTCACCTCGTTCATCCAGGACTTCGGGATCGACAAGTTCGCCTCCTCCCTCACCCAGACGCTCCTGTACCGGGCTGCCCGCCGCCTCGACAAGCGGACCTTCCGCGCCAACCCCTACCTCGCCGCGGTGAAGGTCCCCGAGACCGTCTCGCTCGGACGCTTCACCCTGACCGAATCGCGGTACGCGCGGGGCGAGCTGTTCCAGTACGACATCCCGGATTTCCGGGCGGAATACCCCGTCCCGAAGCTCGGGTATTTCCCCCAGCCCGTGCGCTTTCCGACGATCTGCGAGGGCGGCGTCCCGTGGATGAGCGTCTGCCCGTCGGAGATCTTCTCGATGGAAGCCCCGATCCGCGAGGCAGACGGCGCGTCGTCCGTTTTGGTCCTCGGCCTCGGGCTCGGGTACTACCCCTTCATGATCGCCCGGCACGATTCCGTGCGCCGGATCACCGTCGTGGAGCGGGCCCCCGAAGTGATCCGCCTGTTCCGGGAG
>JAEEUO010000206.1 GCA_016286935.1 Bacillota bacterium
GCGCGAGGGAGCGCGTGAAGTCGACGCCGATGTTGAGCAGCGACTCAACGGGGCGGTAGAGGCGGTTGATCAGGGCGACGGTCGCGGTGATCGTGCCGACGGTCAGCGTCGGATCGAGCTGGGAGATGATGAAATAGCCGCCGGCGAAGTAGATGAGGAGCGGACCGATCTGGGTGAACATGCCCATGACGACGCGGAACCAGCGGCCGCTCCGGGCCTCCTTCAGCGAGAGCTGCGTCACTTCCTCGTTCAGCGCGACGAAGCGGTCGTATTCCTTCTCCTCCCGCGTGAACAGTTTGACGAGCAGAGAGCCGGAGACGGAGAGCGTTTCGTTGATGACCTGGTTCATCTCGTCGTTCTTCGCCTGGCTTTCGGACAGGAGCTTCCACCGCGTCTTGCCGACGGACCGCGTCGGGATGATCAGAAGCGGGATGACGACGAACCCGACGATCGCCAGCTTCCAGCTCATCGAGAAGAGCGCGACGAGCGTCGTCACGAGCGTCGCGATGTTCGACACGATCTGGGAGAGCGTGCCGGAGATGACCGACGAGACGCCGCTGATGTCGGTGTTCATGCGGGTGATGATGTCGCCCTGCTTCTCGGACGTGAAGAAGGAGTGGGGCATGTACTCAAGGTGGCGGTACATCTGGTTCTTCATGTCGAAGATGATGCGCTGGGAGATCCACGCGTTGATGTAGCTTTCGAGCACACCCACGATCTGGGAGGCCGCCATCGCGCCGAACGCCATGATCAGGAGCTTGATCAGAAGCGTCATGTTCTTCCCGACGAGCGCCTCGTCGACGATGCGCCCCGTGATGATCGACGGCAGAAGGCCGATCCCCGCGGACAAAAGGATCGCGACGAACACGAAGACGAACTGGATCCAGTACGGTTTCAGGTACGACAAAATACGGACGAGCAGTTCTTTCGTGACCTTCGGAGCGTTCTGTTTCTCCTCCTCGGTCAGAAAGCCGCGCGGTCCTCCCATTCTTCCTCCCATCGGTCCGGGCATTTCTTTTTCCTTTCTCTCGTTCGGCGGTGTGCGGTTTGGGTCGGGGGGATGTATTCTATTCGAGCGCTTCCGGACCGAAACTCTCCGGAAGGAGCTGTTCGAGGGTGTATTCTTTGTAGTCCCAGACGGACTTCGCGAGGATCACGACGCACGTCTCCGGGTCGGCGAATTCGCGCATGACCTGGCGGCAGATCCCGCACGGCGGGCAGTAGTCCTCCACGATGTACTCGGGACCGCCGACGATCGCGACGGCCGTGAGGACGCGCTCGCCCTCCGCGACCGCGTGGAAGATCGCCGTCCTCTCCGCGCACGTCCCGGCCGGATACGACGCGTTTTCGACGTTGACGCCGGTGTAGATCCTGCCGGAGCCCATCTGGCAGGCGGCGGCGACGGTGAAGTGGGAGTACGGCGCGTACGCGTTCGGAAGCGCGTCAAGTGCGGCGCGGATCAGCGCATCGCGGTCGAGTTCGGGCGCGGGCTTCGGTTTATTTGAGCGCATCGAGCAGTCCCTCCAGGTTGAGCGAATTCAGATCGAACGAATCGGGAAGCAGATGGTTGAGGTCGAGGTTCTGGATCTTCTCGAACGACAGGCCCTTGATCTGGCCGAGCGCGCCGACGACGTCGCCCTCGCAGAGCCATTTCAGGACGGTCGTTCCCTCCGAGAGCTCGGAGAAGAACGTGACGCCCAGAAGGCCGCAGATCCGGACGACGGCGAGCCAGATGACGGCCATCTCGATCACGCCGAGCACGAAGCCGCCGCCGTGGTTGAGCCAGCCGAGCACGGACCAGTCGGCCACCTTTTCGAGCCCCTTCGAGATCAGCGACAGGATCAGCGACGCGACGATATAGACGAGTATGAAGAGGATGACGTGGACGATGAGGTCGGCGAGCATCCTCGCCTTCGCGAGAGCGAGCGTCTTGACCTTCGCCGCGAAGTCCTCGCCGACGTTGCCGCCCGACTCGCCTTCGGCCGCGGCCGCCTGGTCGATGCCGAGGAGCTTCACGAGCATGTTGGCGAGTTCGTTGTCGGAAGAGATGATCGTTCCGTTTTCACCGATGACGGAATCGATCCGCGTATCGATCTCCTGCTCGACGCGCGGCGAGACCTTCTCCCACACGAAGTCGGACGCCATCGGCAGCAGAAGGCGCGAACCGACGACCGCGACTGCGATCGCCACGAGGAAGACGGCGATCTTGCTGACGATCTTGTAGAGGCCGATCTTTCCGCGGATCAGGCCGAAGATCAGAACGACGAGCAGGATCGCTCCGTCGATCACGAGCGGATTCAGGGATTTCAGGGTTTCCATAGAGACCTCCGTTTGACGCGGGTACCCGCAGGTACAATTTTTGATTATTATACAACTTTCTTCGCAAGAAATGTGTGCAATTCGTGAAAAAGTGTTATACTGGTGGCAGATTGTTATTGCTCTGTGTTTCACACGACAGGAGGAACATACCATGGGATTTCTGGATAAGGTCAAAGAAGTAGCGAGCGCGGCGGCCGACAAGGCGAAAGATCTCGCGGAAGACGGACAGGCTAAAGTCAAGATCATCGGCCTCGAAGCGAAGATCAAGGACGTCTACACCGAGATCGGCAAGGCCATCGTCGAAGCGGGCGGCGTGATCCCGGAAGCGGGGATCGGCGAATTCCTCGAGAAGATCAACGGCTTCAAGGCCGAGATCGACGCCCAGAAAAAACTTCTCGAAAACGCGCCGAAGGCGGCTGAGGAAGCCGCGGAAGCCGTCGCCGAAGAAGTCAAGGAAGAAGTCAAGGCGGAATGATCCCCGAAAGGACGGCGCCGCTCCGGCGCCGTTTTTCTTATTCCGTGACCGGAGGAGACCCCATGAAGATTTTTGACAGAGACACGATCCCCGAGCCGGCGGTCTGCGGCGGATCGACTACGACATACGTCGACGACGCGCCGAAGGAGATCGCGTCGCGTGATATCGTGCGGCTTTCGTGCGACTGCTCGTTCCGCACCGTCGCCTCACCGACCCCGAAATACCGCTATATCGCCGCGTTCGCCGCGCGGGTGACGGACGGCGCCTTCGTCGGATACGTCGTCGAAACCTCGTACAGAGATGACCGTACCGC
>JAEEUO010000207.1 GCA_016286935.1 Bacillota bacterium
CGGCGGCTCCGCGTCCGTTCCGGAAGGCGTCCGCGAGGCGATATCGGTCGACATGGGCTGCGTCGGCGATGGGCTCGCCTGCACGGAGCGCCAGGTCTCGCTCTGCGGCAAGGACAGCGGCGGCCCGTACCACTACGACGTCGTGACGAAGCTCGTCAACGCGGCGAAGGCGGAAAAGGCCGACTATGCGCTCGACGTCTATCCCGCCTACGGCAGCGACGTCGAGGCGACGCTCCGCGCGGGCAACGACGTCCGCCACGGCCTGATCGGCGCGGGCGTCTACGCGTCCCACGGCTACGAGCGCTCCCACGTCGACGGCGTCGCGAATACGCTGAAGGTCCTCGCGGGCTTCGTCCGGCTATGATCGTCCGGAACCGGAGAAGGCCGCGCCGGATCCGCGCGGTCCTGATCGACATCGACGACACGCTCCTCGATTTCGGATCGAGCTCGGTCGACGCGTACGATTACGCGCTCGAACAGACGGGCTACGAGCTCCCGCCCGACGCGTTCCAAACGTTCCGGCGGATCAACGTCGGCCTCTGGGAGGCCGTCGAGAAGGGCGAGATGACGAAGGCGGAGCTCCACGCGACGCGCTGGAACACGATCTTCGCGGCGCTCGGGCTGAACGAGCTCGACGGCAAACGGTTCGAGGACGCGTTCTACGGGCGCCTCTCCGTGACGGCGTTCCCGATCGAAGGCGCGAAGGAGACCCTCGCGTATCTCGCGTCGAAATACAGGCTCTACGCGGCGTCCAACGCCTCTCACGACCAGCAGCAGGCGCGCCTCCGGAAGGCGGGCCTCGACGGCTTCTTCACGGACATCTTCGTCTCGGGAACGCTCGGCGCGAACAAGCCGACGAAGGCGTTCTTCGACGCGTGCTTCGGGCGGATGGACCCGCGGCCGCTCCCGAAGGAGACGGCGCTGATCGGCGACTCGATCTCGGCCGACGTCTCCGGCGGAAACGCGTACGGCCTTTACACGGTCTGGTACAACCACAACAGGCTGCCCGATCCGGCCGACCCGGCGCTCGCGCCGTCCGTGAAAGTCGATTCGCTTTTCGATATCCCCAAAGTACTCTGAACCACACCCTCCAGGAGGCACCCCATGAAAAAATCCCTGTTGCTCATCCCGGCGGCGCTCGGCGCCGCGTTTGTCGGCGGCGGTCTCGTTCTTCTCGAAAAGACGTGCGGCCGGTTCCAGAAACCCGACTTCTTCGATCCCGACGTCCTGGACCGCGAGGCGCCCTACAAGAAAGAGGAGTCGCTCGCGGCGCGCGACTGGCTCTTCCGCCAGCCGACCGAGGAGATGACGGTGACGTCGTTCGACGGCCTGAAGCTGTGGGGGATGCTCGTCCCGGCGGAGAACGCGAAGGGAACGGTGCTCTGCATGCACGGCTGGCACGGCGACTGGAAGAGCAACTGGCTCTGCTACATCCGCTTCTTCCACGACCGCGGCTACAACGTCGTCGTGACGAACGAGCGCGCCCACGGGAGATCCGAAGGCCGCTTCATCACCTACGGCGTCCGCGAGCGGAAGGACGTCGCGACGTGGGTCAAATGGATCGCGGACCGCTTCGGGAAGGACCATCCGATCTTCCTCGCGGGGATCTCGATGGGCTCCGCGACGGTCCAGATGGCGTCGGCGCTCGACCTTCCGGGCAACGTCCGCGGGATCTACGCGGACTGCGGCTACACGTCTCCCTACGCGATCATGAAAAGCGTCATCGAATCGTTCGGCTTCCCGCCGGAGACGCGGAAATACAAGCTGCCGGCGCGCCCGCTCCTCGCGTATCTCAACGTCTTCACGAAGCTGTTCGCGGGCTTCGGGCTGAAGGACTGCTCGACGCTCGAGGCGCTTCCCGAAACGAAATACCCCGTCCTCTTCGTGCACGGCCTCGCGGACGACTTCGTTCCTTCGTACATGAGCGAGGAGGGCTACGCGGCCTGCGCGTCGGAGAAGGAGCTCGTCCTCGTGCCGGACGCGGTCCACACGCGGGCCTGGTTCGTCGACCGTCCGCGCGTCTCCGAGGCGCTCGGCGCGTTCCTCGACAAATACACGAAATAAGGCGGAGGGCGCGATGGACCGGATCCTGATCGACGGGCGTGAAAAGAGCTGCGGCGCCGTCGTCTTCACCGAGACGGACGGCGCGATCCGCTATCTGATCGTGCGCGGCACGAGCGGCAACTACAGCTTCCCGAAGGGCCACATCGAGGCTGGGGAGGATGAGTTCGAAACGGCCGCGCGCGAGATCTTCGAGGAGACGGGGCTCCGGCCGGCGTTCCTCGACGGATTCCGCATGACCGAAGCGTACCGCGTGAAGAACGGCCGGATGAAGGACGTCGTCTATTTCCTCGCGCGCTTCGGCGGCGAGCCGGTCGCGCCGCCCGCGGACGAGATCCCCGAATACGGGCTCTGGCCGTTCGAGGAGGCGTACGCGAAGCTGCCGCGCGAGAGCGCGAAGGCGATCCTCCGGGCGGCCGACGAGTATCTGAACGGACTGAAAGATGGAGAAAGAACGTTCCTCAAGATCGAATAGCGTGCTGATCGTCCGCACCGCGCTTTTCGCGGCGGGGATCGCGATCGCCGTCTACGGCTTTTCCGTGATCGCGGTCATCGGAACGGGCCACTGGTTCCAGTTCACGCCGATCCTGATCGGCGCGGGCTTCGTTCTGCTCGGGCTGCTCGTGCCGTTCCTGGCGCGTTACCGGGTGCTCGCCTGGATCGTGCTCATCGCGGTCGCCGCGGTCCTTCTGAACGTCGGCGTGTTCGAGGCGAAACTCATCCGCGAAGCCCGCACGGAACCCGTTGACGACGCGGACTGGGTCATCATCCTCGGCGCGAAGGTCAACATCTCGACGCCGTCGCTCTCGCTCGCCAACCGCTGCAAGGCGGCCGTCGCGTATCTCGAGGAAAACCCGCGGACGCGCGCCGTCGCGACGGGCGGAAAGGGAGCCGACGAGTGGATCGCCGAATCGCTCGCGACGAAGATCTACCTCCAGAGCGAAGGGATCGATTCCGCGCGCGTTCTGACCGAGGAAAAAAGCACCTCGACGCAGGAGAATTTCCGGTTCGCGCGCGAGGCGATCGAA
>JAEEUO010000208.1 GCA_016286935.1 Bacillota bacterium
GAGGAACGCGTCGACCGACGCGTAGATCGTCCGGTAGGAGTGCGTCTTCGTGTGCATCGCGACGGTGTGGCCCGCGTCGGCGATCGCCTTCAGCCGCTCCTTCGAGTAGCCGTTCATCGTGACGACGAAGAACGTCGCCTTGACGTCCTGTTCCGCGAGGACTTCGAGGATGCGGTCGGTCGTCGCGGAGGGGCCGTCGTCGAACGTGAGATAGACGGTGTTTTCGGGCGCGTAGTCGGCCTTCAGCGGCTGCGGCGCGTAGAAATCCGGATACTTGTCCATATAGGCGGGATGCTCCGCGAAGAGCCCCGCGAACGTCGAGGCGTCGAGCTTCGCGCGGAGATCCGCGACGTCGGCCTCGAGCGCGGCGACGTCCTTGCGGTACGCTTCCGACAGCCGCTCGTTCTCCGCCTGTCCGGCGGCGAGCTCGGCCTCGAACCGCTCGCTTTCCGCCTTCATCTCGTTCTTCGTCCGGTTCAGCTTCACGGCAAAATACGCCGTGAGGGCGAGGCTCAATACGAGCAGGACGGCGAGGAGCGCGGCGGGAGAACGGTTCGGAGAGGAATGGCGGTGTTCGGACATGGCGGATATCAGTTCGTTACGGTGACTTCCTTGACGTAGTTTTCCTGAAGGAGAAAGTCGATGATGCCGCCCGCGATGCCCTGTGCGAGCTTCTTGCGGTAGGCGTCATCGGAGAGGTCCTTGAATTCGTCGGGGTTTGTGATGAAGCCGACCTCGATCAGGCAGCTCGGGACCTTCGTTTCGCGGATGACGACGAGCTCGGCGTCGGATTTCAGGCCGCGGTCCTTCGCGCCGGTCGCCTTGACCGCGGCGTTCTGGACGTACGCCGCGAGGTCCTCGCTCTTCGCGTTCGTCGTCGTGTTGCGGTAGGTGTCGATGCCGTGGACGGACGTATCGTTCGCGTAGGCGTTGGCATGGATCGAGACGAGGCAGACGGCGTTCGATTTGTTGCACATCGTCGCGCGCGTATAGAGGCCTTCGCGCTGTCCGGGGCCGACCATCACATCGGTGTCGCGCGTCATCAGAACGCCGATGCCTTTGGATTGGAGGATGTCGCGGACGTAGAGCGCGATCGCGAGGTTCAGGTCGCTCTCCTTGAGGTTGCCGTTGTAGGAGCCGCCGTCCTTGCCGCCGTGGCCGGGGTCGATCATCACGTAGACGGAGGCCTGGGCAAGCGTCACGTCCGTCACGCCGCTCGGCGTGTCGTCGCCTCCGGCTTCGGGATCGGACGGGTCGCCGGTCTCGCTTCCGGGCACCGGATCGGGCCGCTCGGACGCGATCGGCGTGACGGGATCGCCCGTTCCGACGATCACCTTTTCCGGAGGGATCTGGCGGGCGAGCTGGGCGTTCGCGAGGAGGAAACAGCCGGCGGCCAGAAGGCCGAAAAACACGAAGAACATCAGGAAGAACCGCGGCCGGATCCGGACGCGCGCCGATCGTTTAAAAACCGACGGATTTCGCTTCATCTCTTTCTTCCTTTCGAAAATCAGTATATAATAGTATAGCACAAGTCCATCAAAGGAGAAACGAATAATGAGCGAAAATTGCAACCACGACTGCTCGAATTGCTCGGCGAACTGCTCCGAGCGCACGGTCGATTTCAGCGTTCCACAGAACAAATATTCCGACGTGAAACACGTCATCGGCGTCGTATCCGGAAAGGGCGGCGTCGGAAAATCGATGGTGACCTCGCTCCTCGCGAACGAGGCGCGCAAGAACGGCTTCCGGACGGCGATCCTCGACGCGGACATCACCGGCCCGTCGATCCCCTGCGCGTTCGGCGTGACGGAGAGGCCGGCGGCGAACGAGGAGTGCATGTTCCCGGTCGAGACGGAAAACGGCGTGAAGCTGATGTCGATGAACCTGCTTCTCGACAGCGAGACCGATCCGGTCGTCTGGCGCGGTCCCGTGATCGCGGGCGCCGTCAAACAGTTCTGGTCCGACGTCTGCTGGGGGGAGATCGACTATATGTTCGTCGATATGCCCCCGGGGACGGGAGACGTTCCGCTGACGGTGTTCCAGTCCCTCCCGATCGAGGGGATCGTCATCGTCACGACGCCCCAGGACCTCGTCTCGATGATCGTCGGAAAGGCCGTGAACATGGCAAGCCTGATGAACATCCCGGTGCTCGGCTTCGTGGAAAACATGAGCTACGTGAAATGCCCTCACTGCGGCGAAGAGATCCGCGTCTTCGGCGAGAGCCGTATCGATGAGATCGCGGCGGAGTACGGCGTTCCCGTGACGGCGAAGCTGCCGGTCGATCCGGCGGTCGCGCGCGCGGCGGACGAGGGAACGATCGAGGCGATCGAGTCTCCGGAGCTCGCGGCGTTTGCGAAAGAGATCCTGAAATAAAACGGATTACAGAAAGGAAACAGCGATGAACATCACGAAAGATATCCTCTACGTCGGCGTCAACGACCACAAGATCGACCTCTTCGAAGGCCATTTCGATGTGCCGCTCGGCATGGCCTACAACTCCTACGTGATCCTCGACCGCAAGATCGCGATCATGGACACCGTGGATCAGAACTTCGGCCGCCAGTGGCTCACCAACCTTGCCGCCGAGCTGGGCGGACGGGATCCCGACTATCTCGTGGTCCAGCACATGGAGCCCGACCACAGCGCCAACATCGCCCTGTTCATGGAGACCTACCCCAAGGCGGTCCTGGTTTCCTCCGCCAAGGCCTTCCCCATGATGAAGAACTTCTTCGGCACCGAGTTCGAGGATCGCCGCATCGTGGTCAAGGAGGGCGACACCCTGGAGCTGGGCGAGCACACCCTGCACTTCGTCCAGGCCCCCATGGTCCACTGGCCCGAGGTCATCATGACCTATGACGCCAAGGACAAGGTCCTCTTCTCCGCCGACGGCTTCGGCAAGTTCGGCGCCAACGACGTCGAGGATCCCGAGGGCTGGGACTGCGAGGCCCGCCGCTACTACTTCGGCATCGTGGGCAAGTACGGCGCCCAGGTCCAGGCCGTGCTGAAAAAGGCCGCCAAGCTGGACATCGCCGTGATCGCCCCCCTGCACGGCCCCGTGCTGGACAAGGACCTCGGCCACTAT
>JAEEUO010000209.1 GCA_016286935.1 Bacillota bacterium
GAGGACGGGCCGAAATACCTCGACGCGCTCCCCGAAACGCTCGATTACGGCGGTTATGAGGTCACCTTCCTCTCCTCCGAGGAGACCAAGTCCATCGAGCTCGACGAGGAAACGGACGACATCAGCGACGTCGTGAACGAGGCGTACTGGCGGCGCAACCGTTCGCTGGAGGAACGGCTCAACGTCAAGCTCGTGCTCGGCGAAAAGACCGGGTACGGCGGCTTCAACTCCGCAGCCACGCAGGCCGTCACGGCCGGGAGCGACGAGTATGATCTCTTCTGCGCCCACACCCGCTTCAACGTCTCCCTCGCGGCGTCCGGTCAGGTGATCAAGCTCAACGAGCACGGCGTCATGGACATCGTCAACGTCAACGCGCCGTACTGGAGCCAGCTCTTCATCGAGAACATCAACTACAAGGACAACATCTTCTGGCTCACCGGCGACATGACCCACAACTACATCGCGTACATCTACGCCATGTTCGTCAATGCCACCGTCTGGAACGATTTCTTCCCCGGCGAATCGATCTACGGCATCGTCCTCGAGGGGAAATGGACGCTCGATCAGATGAGCGCGATGTGCGAGAACGTCTACCGCGACCTCAACGGCAACGCGCAGGTCGATCTCAACGACTGCTTCGGCGTCATCATGCAGAAGGGCCACGTCCTCAACGGCATGGTCTTCGCCAACGGCGTGGAATACACCGGCCGGGACGACGCGGGCGAGTACATGGTCATCCTCGGCAATGAGCACACCGTCGACGTCTTTGACAAGCTACATAATATTTTCTATAACACGAACTACGGCGCGATGCTCGAAAACTCGGCGTTCGACAGCGGGAGCATCAACATGCTCAACGAGGACCGCGTCCTCTTCTGCCCGAATACCTTCAACATGGCGGGCAACGAGATCATCCGCAACATGGAATCCGACTTCATGATCATCCCGCTCCCGAAATTCGATGAAAAGCAGGAGAACTACCGCGTGAACCAGTACGACGGCGTCCCGCTTTACGGATGCCCGACGACGCTCGCGGAGGACAAGATCGACATGATCGCGACGGTCCTCGAGGCGACCTGCTCCATGACGAGCCAGACGGTCATTCCCGCGTACTACGACCTTGCGCTGAAGAACAAGTACAGCCGTGACGCCGAGACCGCGAAGATGATCGATCTGATCCATGACTGCATCACGGCGGATTTCTGCTTCTACTGGGGCGATTCCGTCGGCGACCTCATGAGCTTCTTCTACAACAACATCCAGAACGACGAGATCGCTTCGAAGTTCAAGTCGAACGAGAAGGTCTGGGCGAAGACCCTCTCCAAGCTCGTCGCCAAGCTCGAAGGATAAAGGATTCCCCAAAAGCACAGCAAAGCCCCCGGAGTTTTCGGCTCCGGGGGCGGTTTTTATCCGTGATAGACCATGTCCTCTTCGGTGTAATAGCGGTGTTCCTTCCAGATGTCGAGGATCATCAGGTACCGTCCGAGATCAAGGCCGCGGAACGGGACGTTGCTCGTTGAGAAGATGTACCCGCCGCCGGGCTTCGCGGACCGGATCGCGTAGAGCGCGCTTTCCCGGACCTCCTCGTCCGTCCCGGTCTGCATGAGGGCGCAGTTGACGTTGCCGCAGATCGCGATGCCGCGCGGGTAGGTGAGCCGCTTGACCTCGGCGATGTCCACGCCCGCCATCGGGTCGATGGAGTGGATGCAGTGCGGGCGGCAGTCCATGAGCTGATCGAGGATCGGCATGATGTTGCCGTCGGTGTGCTTGATCGCGTAGCCGCCCATCTTGCGGATGGCGTCGATGATGTCGTAGAGGTAGGGCGTGATGTATTCCGAGAACATCTGCGGGGAGAGGAACGGCCCGGAGTTGTAGCAGTAGTCCGAGCAGAGCATGAAGCACTCGATCCCGCAGTCGAAGAGCTTTTTGTTGTATTCGATCGCGCCGTCGGCCATGCGGCGAGCCTGGGCGTGGACCTCGTCCGGATCGTCGGCGATGCGGTAGGCGAACTCGAACATGTCGTTGCCGTCCGGGATCGCGAAGGTGCCGTCGCCGTGGTGCGTGAGCAGGAATTTGTCGCCGGAGAGCTCCTTGATCCATTTCACGGTCTTCTTCACGTCTTCGTAGTTCAGATACGCGACGTTGAAGATCGAGTATTCGAGCTCCGAATAGACCGAGACGATCAGCTCGGCGTTCTCATAGAGCTTCCGGTCGCGCTCCTTTTCGGACAGGTTCATCCGGTCGAGCGCCCAGCTGGAGGTGAAATCGATGCCGTTCCCCCTCAGCTCTGGCGTCAGCTGGAATTCCAGCTCAAAGGTCGGGATGGCGTCCGGAACCTTGCATTGCAGCGCGGCGATCGCGCGTTCTCGAAGAGTCATACAGTCAGGCCTCCTTGTTCCCCGCGAGCGCGAGGACGTCGTAAAATGCGGGTTTGACGCGCCAGCCGCGTCCGATGAGCAGGGGATAGTTCTTGTGCCGCTGGGGGAATCCGTTGAGCCACGAGACCGCGTCGGAGAGTCCCCAGAAGACGACCGTGTCGAGAGCGCCTTCGTCGGCGAGGGCGCAGAGGACGCGGAAGATTTCCGTATATTTCGCCCGGAAATCCGCTTCGATCTCCGGCGTCCAGTCGATATCCTCCGCCGTGTCGCCGAAGCGGTAGCACGAGACGTCGAGCTCGGTCGCCTCCAGCCGGAGCGCGGGATCGAATTTCCGCAGGTCGGCGATTTTGCGGACGTTCTTTCTCAAAAGATCGAGGTCCGTGAAGAGCGAGAGATGCATCTGCAGTCCGACGCCGCCGAGCGGGATGCCCTCCCCGCGCAGTTCTTCGACGAGGGAGATCATCGTGTCCGCCTTGGCCTCGGAGGATTCGAGATTGTAGTCGTTGATGAGCAGGCGCGCGTCCGGATCGGCTTCGTGCGCGGCGAGGAAAGCCTCGGGGATGTAGTCCCTGCCGGCTATCTTGTACCACTGGGATTCGCGCAGCCCGCCCTCGTCCCGGAGGACCTCGTTCAGGACGTCCCATGTCGCGATCTTTCCGCGGTAACGCGAGACGACGGTCGAAATGTGCGTCCGCA
>JAEEUO010000210.1 GCA_016286935.1 Bacillota bacterium
CCGTCATAGTTCGAAATGTTGACCTTTTTCACTTCGACGCCGGGGAAGAGTTCTTCGACAGCCGCTTTGATCTCGGTCTTGTTGGCTTCCTTGGCGACCTCGAAGGTGTATTTCTTTTCCTGGGCCACGTCCATGCTCCGTTCGGAGATGATGGGCTTCTTAATCACTTCGTACGCGTTTTTCATTACTTGTACACCTCCTGGATCTTTTCGCAGGCTTCCTTCGTAACGATGAACGATTCGTGCGTCAGGATCTCGTAGACGTTCATTTCGCCGACGTGGGAGACGGCGACGCCGGGGATGTTCGACGCGGAGCGGAGAACGTTCTCGTTCGCTTCGGCGGTGACGATCAGGGCTTTCTTCGCGGCCTTGACGGCGGAGAGGACCTTGACCATTTCTTTCGTGGACGGGGTGTCGAATCCGAGCGTATCGAGGACGATGATCTCGTTTTCGTTGACCTTGGACGTCAGGACCGACTTCATCGCGAGGCGTTTGACCTTCTTCGGGATCGCGTAGCGATAGGAGCGCGGCTTCGGGGCGAACGCGACGCCGCCGCCGACCTGGGTGGGATCCACGCTGGAACCCTGACGGTGACGTCCGGTTCCCTTCTGACGGAAAGGTTTCTTGCCGCCGCCGCGAACGTCGCCGCGGGTCTTGGCGGACTGGGTGCCCTGGCGCTGGTTCGCGAGATAGTTCTTGACGTATTCGTGAACGGCGTTTTCATTCACTTCGATACCGAAGACGGCATCGTTGAGATCGATCGTTCCGGCTGCGGCACCGGCCATGGTGAGTACTTTTACAGTAGCCATTTGTTTTCCTCCTTTCCGGTGTCACTATTTATCCTGGCCCTTGACGGCTTCACGGACCCGGAGAAGGCTTCCCTTGCCTCCGGGCACCGCGCCCTTGACGAGCATCAGGTTCTTGTCGGCGATAACTTTTACGAGGACCACGTTCTGGATCGTGATCGTCTCGCGGCCCGTACGTCCGGGCGCGTGGTTTCCGAGGAAGACGCGGGACGGATACGTCGCGGCGGCGAGACCGCCGGGGAGGCGGTGGTGTTTGGAGCCGTGGCTCATCGGGCCGCGGCGTTCGTGCCAGCGCTTGATCTGGCCCTGGGTGCCCTTGCCCTTCGAGGTGCCGGTCACGTCGAGTTTCATGCCTTCTTCGAAATCGGCGACGGTGATCGTATCGCCGACGGCGTAGTTTTCGTCGTCCGCCAGGCGGATCTCGGCGAGGTACTTCTTGACCGGGACGCCGGCCTTCGCGAAGTGGCCTTTTTCGGGCTTGTTGGCTCTGGATTCTTTCTTGTCTTCAAAACCGATCTGCGCGGCTTTGTAGCCGTCGTTCTCGACGGTCTTGAGCTGGGTGACGACGACCGGGCCCGCTTCGATGACGGTGACCGGAACGACCGCGCCCTTCTCGGTGAAGATCTGGGTCATGCCGACCTTCTTGCCAAGGATTGTTTTCATTTGGAACCTCCTAAAGTTCTTACAGCGGATGGCTGCGTTCACAGGGCTTCCGCCCGCCAGAGGCAGCTCATCTTACTAAGTTCGGAGACTTAGCGTTTGTGGTTGGGTTGCTTACAGCTTGATCTCGATCGTAACACCGGCGGGCATGTCGAGTTTCGTCAGGGCGTCGATGGTCTTCGGATTCGGGGAGATGATGTCGATCAGGCGCTTGTGCGTTCTCTGTTCGAACTGTTCCCGGCTGTCCTTGTACTTGTGGACGGCTCTGAGGATCGTGACGACTTCCTTCTCGGTCGGGAGCGGAATCGGGCCGCTGACTTCGGCGCCGTTCTCCTTCGCGGTCTCGACGATCTTGGCGGCGGACTGGTCCAGCGCTTTGTGGTCGTAGCCCTTCAGGCGGATGCGGATCTTCTGTGCACTCATTTTTTGTGTACCTCCTAGAGTTTTTCGTACGTCTTGCTATTGCCGGCCGGCCGTTTACCGGTCGGTGTACGGGGGATCCGTTTCGCTCGCGAGGCTTGAATTTTCAACGCTTTTCGACCTCTTCGGTAACGCTCCGAGGTTTCGGCACACAGCGCCGGGCGTTTTATTTTTCAAGACCCGCGGAAGTTTCGCGAACCCCTTCGCCCCCATCCGGTGGGGACAATTCTCGGCGGAAATTCTCCCGATAGCCCGGGTAACTTCCCGCTTCTTCGCGTTTTCGCAAGCTTTTACAGTATAAACGCGTTGGCTGTGGTTTGCAAGGGATTTTTGAAAAGTTTTTCGCGTTTTTTCGAGTTTTTTTGGCGGCGTCTTTCGCGTAATTTCAACGTTTTCGCGAGACAGCTCAAACACACGCTCCCTCGCGTTCTATTTTGAGTTGTCACTTTTGTTCACGCAATTGCACATCTTGTTTTTCCGCAACAGAAAACCCCCACATATTGTGGGGGATCCGTTCTTATATGCGATGGAACGCGTCTCTCTCCCTTATTCCGACGGCGCTTCCGGACGGAAAACGCTGTAGGGACTCGGCGGAAACGCGCCGCTGCCTTCCGTCGAATCGCGGCGGACCGGCCGCGGATCGTAATAATCCGCCGGGACCTCCTCCGCGTAGACGGGATCGATCCGTCTCCGCATGCGGTCGAACGCCCGCATGATCCGAAGCGGAACGGTTTCGTATTCGGTGAGCCGGCCGTCCCGCCACACCTGGACGGCTTGTTTCCCGTGGGGGATCACCGAATACAGGAGTTCTCCCGAACTCTTTTCGGTCACGGCGTATCCGCTTCCTCCGAAGAGGATATGGAGCGGCGCCTCCGCTTCCGGCACGGGTTCCGTCGGCATGTTCCTCTCCAGCCACTTCACGGCTCCGACGACGACGGCCTTGTCGAACGGTCTCCGGACCGCCACGGGATCCGCCCCGCTGCCGTAGACGATCGAAATGTCGTACGGGGCCGTATAGACGGCGACCGATGCGAACACCGCCGCGAGAAGGAGCGCTATGACCAGCGCTGCGATCACAACAGCCTTCGCGATTCCCTTTTTCTTCATCACAGCGCCCTCCACGCCTCCGGCTTCAGAGCGTTCAGATGGTTCTGTCCTTCCTTGATGCGCGCGATCATCGCGG
>JAEEUO010000211.1 GCA_016286935.1 Bacillota bacterium
CGCCTTGAGATACAGTTCGCGGAGCCGGCGCGCGTCGGGCGAATATCCGCAGAGTTCCTCCTCGTACAGGATCTCGCCGGAGGTGGTGTCCTTCCGGACACGGATCCCGCGCTTCTGCATCAGCATCATGTAGGCACGGTAAATACGGCGGATCCGGCGTTCGTTCGAGACGTCGGTATCGGCCTCGGCCTTGCGCCTGCGGGCCGGTCTCGCGTCGGCCGTTTCCTCGTAGAGATACGCCTCCAGATCCGCCTTGGCGCGGTTCCGCCGGACGAGCCGGACGATGAGGAACACAGCGATCGCAAGCGCCAGCGCGATCAGCACCCACGTCAGGATGCGGGCCGCCTTTTCGACCGCGGCCGGATCGGGTTCCCAGATCTCTTCGTACTCGTTCGGCCGGTTTTCGTATGGTTTCCAGCTCTGCGATTCCTCTTCCGTCAGCGCGTATTGGTCCTCTTCCTCCTCATCCGGAAGCATCTCCGGCCGGGGGCGGAAGAGCACGACGAGGAGCCACGAGATGACGCGCGCGAGAAACGGCGTGATCATGCCGAGGAGCGGCCTCAGGAGGCGCAAGAGACCGTACAGCGCGGCCGAACAGCCCGCGGCGGCAAGCGGGATACCGGCCGTGACGGCTCCGTTCGTCAGCGTCCATCGGAGATCGACGTCGGCGTTCATCTGCATCCGCCGCATCGCGAAGACGCCGAGGAAGAGGAACGCCAGCGCGAAGAGCATGGCCGGCAGCGCGTCTCTTTTCTCGCCGCTCGCGACGTCGAGAAGAAGGCAGGCGACAAGAAGCGAGATCCAGGCGGCGAATTCGATCCGGAAGGCGCGGCGGTACGATTCGAGCGGGATGTGGAAGCGGCCCGACGTCACCATCAGGATCAGGTACAGCCAGGCCAGCGCGGGAATGACCGTCAGAAGGCGGATCTCTCCCGTCAGAAACGCGAGGCCCGGAAGCAGCGCGAGCAGGAACCGGACCGGCGCCGCGGAACAGTACACCGCAGCGAGCGAAACGGCGAGGCTCGCGACCGCGAAGAGCGCCATCGGTCTCAGAAACGCCTGCATCCCGGTATAGATGTTCAGGACGGCGAAGAAAAAACAGATATCGGCGGTGATGCGTAGAGCGGCCGTTCGTTTCATGGCTGTTCGTCACCTCCGCATAAGAGCAAAGGCTCCCGTCCGACGCAGCGCGCGAGCCGCGGAAGAGACGCTTTGACGTCGTCGCTCAGACAGGGCGTGATCACGATGCAGCTGCTGTTCTCGCGCGGCCGGAAGACGTACCGGTCGACGAGGCGCGAAAAGCCGTAGAAGTACGTCGGACGCGACAGCCCGATCCTTCGCTCGATGTAGAGGACGCGCTGTCTGCCGAGTCCCTCTTTCATGGAGAAGACGTCGCCGTTCGAATAGAGCGAATAGCGCACGCGCTGGGTCTCGAGCTCCTCGCAGACGCTCCGCAGGATCTCCAGGGAGCGTTCGAGCGCGGCAGCCGGCGCGGTTTCCAGATTGACGAGGACGGCGACGTTGCGGTCGATGATGAAGTCGTTCTGGCGGACCGTCAGCTCGCCGGTCTTGGCGGTCTGGGTCCAGGAGATCTGTTTCATCGGCTCCTGGCCGGTGTATTCTCGATAGCCCCGGAGGATGCACGGATCCTCGAGGATGAACCGCCGGATCGGGTTCTCGCCGAGCATGCCGCCGCGCGTATCCATCTCCGGGATCTCGCACCGCTTCGCCGTACAGACGAGCCGGAGGCCGGTGTAGGCGCCGTCGGTCACGGGGTTCAGTCCGAGGAAATCGCCGCGCGACACGTAGTAGTGGCCGACCGGATACGCGCCACGCTTCCCGCAGGTGATGCGGAACTTGTCGCTGTACGACTTCCCGGGCATCAGATAAAAGTGGTACTGGATCCGCGAGCCGGAGCCGCCCGAGGGCATATGGCGGCGCATCCACTCCCCCTCCTCGCAGACCCGGAGTTCCTGATCGAGCAGGATCATCAGGCCGGCGTAGAGGATCGGCCAGCGGCTCTCGTTCCGCACGGTGAAGCGCAGCGTCACCTTCTCGTCCGGTTCGGTCAGAGTCGAGTCGATCGAGAATTCCACGGTGATCTTCCGCAGGTCAGTCCTGCGGCTGAGATACTCCACCGCGGCAAGCAGGATCAGCGAAACGAAGAAAACAAACGCGATCATATCTTCTCCAGCGGGACCTCGATCTCTTCGAGAAGATTGGCGATGAACCGTTCGTTGTCCATATGGACGCGGTTGACGAGCGTGACGCGGTGCGGCAGGACGGCCATCGCCTCCCGTTTGACGTCCTCGGGGATCACGTAGTCGCGTCCGTTGAGGGCGGCGTAGATCTGGCTTGCCCGGTAGAGTGCGAGGCTTCCGCGGGTCGAAACGCCGTTGATCAGCATGTCGTTGACGCGCGCGCGGCTGATGATATCCATGATATAGTTCGCCACGTCGTCGCTGACGCGCACCTCCGGATAGGCGCTCCGGAGGGCGGCGAGTTCCTCCGCCGTCACGACGCGGGGCAGCTCGTCCACGAGGACGCGGCTGTCGCGGCGGCGCATCACGGCGATCTCCAGGTCGCGGCTCATATACCCGAGGCGCAGGCGCATGAAGAAGCGGTCGAGCTGGGCGTCCGGAAGCGGGAACGTCCCGTAGGATTCGAGCGGGTTCTGGGTCGCCATGACCATATACGGCTCGTCGAGGCGGTAGCTCACGCCGTCGACGGTGATCTGTTTTTCCTCCATGACCTCGAGAAGCGCGGACTGGGTGCGCGGCGTCGCGCGGTTCAGCTCATCGGCCAGGATCATGTTGGAGAAGAGCGGGCCCTTCCGGAAGACGAACTCGCCCTCTTTCTGGTTGTAGAAGTTGATCCCCGTCAGGTCGGACGGCATCAGGTCGGGGCTGAACTGGATGCGCTTGAAGCCCGTGCCGATCGACTTCGCGAACGCGCGGAGCAGCATCGTCTTTCCCGTTCCGGGGACGTCCTCCAGAAGGATATGGCCGCCCGCGATCAGGCAGACGATG
>JAEEUO010000212.1 GCA_016286935.1 Bacillota bacterium
AGGCAATCATGATCAGCAGCGTTTTCTTCTACATCTTACTTTATTCACACGATAACCGGCGGGATCTGCTGACCGGTCTGCTGAACCGACAGTCTTTCTATGATGACTGTGCCATCTATAAAAAAAGTATTCTGGCTGCAGCCTCCCTGGACATGAACGGGCTGAAGGAACTGAACGACACGAAGGGCCACGCCGAAGGGGACCGCGCACTTGCCGTGATCGGCGCCTGCCTGAACGACGTGACCGACCGCAGGACCCTTGCCTACCGCGTCGGCGGCGATGAATTCACGATCCTCTTCCTCAACAGCGACGAAGAGGAGGTCCGCCGGACGCTTCAGCGCGTCCGGGACAGCGTCACCGCCGGCGGCTACAGCATCTCCGCCGGATACGCGATGATGGCGGACGGAAAGGATCTGGAAACCATCCTCCACGAATCCGACCGGAATATGTACGGCGAAAAGGCGCTCTATTACCGGACCGCCGGGACGGACCGCCGTGCCCGTACGGACGGGTAGCCGGAGGCTTCCGGACAGATAATCCAGACGAAAAAAGAGACGGCTTTAGGCCGTCTCTTTTTTTCCAACAGGCTCGTTGGAGGGTGGTGAAGGTGAGGGGAGTCGAACCCCTGTCCGAAAGCTCATTCACTGGGACTTTCTCCGAGCGCATCGGGCGAACTTGAAAGTATCTCGCTCGGGAGACGCCCACCCGCGGGCGCAACCTCTGCCAGACCGTAAGTCCGGACGGCTACCGGTCGATCACCGTTCGGTTTCCTGCATAATGGCGCCGGGACCCTGACCTGCAGGTGAATCAGGCCGACGCGCGGGCTGCGCTAGTTAGGCAGCAAGTGCGAAATTGGTGTTTCTTTTAGCGTTTATTTTAAACGTGCCGATTTTAACGAAGACGCGGCAATCTTCGGCTCGCTTATCCCGCTGCAAAACCCCCGTCGAAACCAGTACACCCCCGTAACGAGGCGGACCTCCGGGCGCCGCAACAGGCGCTTCACCGGCGGCCGTTCACCGGCGGCCGTCCGGTCCGGAACGGCCGGTCCACACCACAGACCTTCCGTTCGATCGGATTATACCACAGAAATCGCTCCGCAATCATTACATTTCTGTGAAATTACACGGGAATGCAAAATGGTATTCCGCCGAAAATGTGGTATACTACTCTTGTATCGTATTTTTCAGGAGAACCCAAATGACACTGACACAGCAAAAAGAGAAAATCAAATTCACGACCTACGAGAAGATCTGGTTCTTCAGCGTTACGATCCTCGCCATCATCGGGACGATCCTCTTCCCCGAGGAGGACATCAACGGCCACAACGGCAAGCTGATCCTTGCGCTCTACCTCGTCTACACCGTTCTCAACGTCGCCTGCGAGCTCCTGATCGCGAAGCAGTCCCGCTGGAATTTCATCATCTCGATCTTCATCGAGCTGACCGAGATCACGATCTACGTTCTCCTCGCGTACCGGTTCGCGACGATGGCGACGGTCATCCTCTTCTGGCTGCCGATCGACATCATCAGCTTCATCGTCTGGACGAAGCACCCCGACCGGAAGGAGAGGGAGCTGACCGAGGTCCGCGGGCTGACCGGATGGCAGGAGGTCCTCGTCGTCGTCGGCATCATCGTCTGGACGGTCGGCGTCGGAACGCTCCTCGTCTATGTGACCGAAAACCTGACGACGACGGATCTGTTCGCCGGACGGCGCGACGTCGAGATCGTCGTCTGCTACCTCGACGCGCTCGTTTCGGCGCTCGACATCTGCAACGGAACGTTCATCCTCCTGCGCCTGAAAGAGCAGTGGATCGCGTGGTACCTCGAGGTCATCGTCGACGCCGCGATCCTCATCCTCTCGAAGCAGTACTTCCTGCTCATCCTCACCGCAGGCTACCTCACGAACACGACCTACGGCTTCATCAAATGGTCCCGCTACATCAAAACGCACCACAGCGAGATCGGCGTGAAGAAGGCCGCGTAACGAACGCCGAAAGACCCTTTCCCCGCAAAACCCCCGAAAGGAGGCTCTCTCCATGACCCAACGAAAGATCCTTGCGCTGTTTTTAATCCTGACGATAGTTCTGACGCTCGCCGCCTGTACGAAGCCGAACGATCCCGCGCCCCCGAAGGACCCGCTGTCCGAACCGGTCACGCTTTCGATCGACGCGGAGAACCTGCCGGTGATCGACGGCGCGCTCGCGTGCCTGCCGTTCTATGAGGAGACCGTCTCGCTGATCACGGGGCTTCCGATCGAGGAGGCGCGGACGTACGTCCTCGCGAACAACACCCCCGCGTCGTTCCGCGAACTGGCGGAGGGAACGGCGGATCTCGGCTTCCTGCTCCACGCGTCCGACGAACAGGCCGCGTACGCGAAGGAATACGGCGTGACGTACGAGTACGAGCCGTACGCCAAAGACGCGTTCGTGTTCTTCGTCAACAAGGACAATCCCGTCGACTCGCTGACGATGGACCAGCTCAAGAACATCTACGCGGGGAAGATCACGAACTGGAAGGAGGTCGGCGGAAGCGACGAGCCGATCATCGCGTATCAGCGCAACGAGGGCTCCGGCTCCCAGACCGGCCTCTACCAGTACGTGATCTCTCCCGACGAGGTGATGGACCCGCCGACCGAGATCCGCATCGGCGACATGGGCGGCATCATCGACGCCGTCGCGCACTTCGAGAACGCCCGCGGCGCGCTCGGCTACTCCTACCTCTACTTCGTCACGAACCAGCACTACGACGAGGACATCAAGCTCCTCAAGGTCAACGGCTTCGCGCCGGATGAGGCGAACATCCGCTCGGACAAGTACCCGATGGTGACGGAGTACTGCCTCGTCACCCGTTCGGGCGAGGCGACCGAGGGCTCGTTCCTCCGCCAGATCATCGACTGGTGCCTCTCCGACCAGGGCCAGGCGCTCGCGAAGCGGCTGTCCTATATCCCCGTAACGGAAAACGCCGGGACGTTCGTCGCGCCGTCGCTTCCGGAGATGATCGTTAC
>JAEEUO010000213.1 GCA_016286935.1 Bacillota bacterium
AACGCGGCGCTCGCGGTCGCCGCGGGCCTCGTGGCGGGCATCTCCATGAAGGAGGCCGCGACGGTGCTTGCCGGGCTCCGCGACACGAGCGGAAACCGCCTTTCGATCCGGACGGCCGGAACCGTTCAGTTGATCGACGACACGTACAACGCGAGCCCCGAATCGATGAAGGCCGCGATCGACACGCTGATGCTGCGCGGGGAGGGCCGCAAGGTCGCGATCCTCGGCGACATGTTCGAGCTCGGCGCGTCGGAGAAGGAACTCCACGGAATGGTCGGCAACTACGCCGGACGGATGGGCGTCGACGCGCTTTACGCGGTCGGACGCAACGCGATGTTCCTCGCGGCGGAATACGTCCAGATGCGTGAGAACGCCGTCTGCAAATACTACGAAACGAAGGAGGAGCTGATCGAGGCTCTTCCGGAACTCATCGAACCGGGCGACACGGTCCTCGTCAAGGCATCCCGCGGGATGCACCTCGAGGAGGTCGTCCGCGCGCTTGAACAGCGGCAGGCGTAACGGAAAGGGGCCGGCTCATGAACATCAAAAACGTGCTGTTGATCCTCATCGCCTACGGCCTTACGGCGCTTTTGACGGGCCTTCTGATCCCGTGGCTGAAAAAGCTGAAGTTCGGCCAGAACATCCGCGAGGACGGCCCGCAGGCCCACCTGGCGAAGCAGGGGACGCCGACAATGGGCGGCATCGCGATGCTCATCGCGGGAACGGCCTGCTTCTTCGGCTATCTGATCGCGACGGCGAACTGGACGGCGGAATCACTGATCATCTGCCTCGGGTTCGGCGGCTTCGCGGTCGTCGGCTTCCTCGACGATTTCCTCAAGATCCGGAAGAAACAGAACGAGGGCCTGACGGTGAAGCAGAAATTCGCGCTCGAGATCCTGCTCGCCGTCCTGATCGCCGTCCTGCGCGTCTTCAAGACGGCGCGCGGAACGATGTTCTGGATCCCGTTCTGGCACGTCAACGTCGACTTCGGCTGGTTCGCCGTACCGTTCATCGTGTTCATCGTCGTCGCGATGACGAACGCGGTCAACCTGACGGACGGCCTCGACGGCCTCGCGTCTTCGGTCACCGCCGTCGTCGCCGCGTTCTTCGCGGTCGCGGCCGGCGGCTTCGCCGGATCCGGGCCAGGCGGCGCCTTCTCGCTCATCCTCCTCGGCGTCACGCTCGGCTTCCTGCTCTACAACCACCACCCCGCGAAGGTCTTCATGGGCGACACGGGTTCGCTCGCGCTCGGCGGCGCGCTCGCGGGGATCGCGCTCGTATCCGGCACGGAGCTGCTTCTGCCGCTCGCGGGCCTGATCTACGTAGCGGAAGCGCTCTCCGTCATGCTCCAGGTCGGTTATTTCAAGGCGACCCACGGCAAGAGGCTCTTCCGCATGGCGCCGCTCCACCATCACTTTGAACTCGGCGGCTGGAAGGAAACGAAGGTCGTCGCCGTCTTCACCGCGGCGACCGTCGTCTTCTGCCTGATCGCGCTTCTGGGGGTCATCTTATGAAACACGTACTCGTCGTCGGAATGGGCATGAGCGGCATCGCCGCCGCGGAGGCGCTCCGCGGCGCGGGCGAAGCCGTCGACACCTACGATAAAAAACAGAATCCGGAGTATCCGGCTGTCGTAAAGGACGGAAGGGCGGTCTACGACCAGCTCGTCGTGAGCCCGGGCGTGCCGCTGGACCTCCCGTTCATCGAAGAGGCGAAGACGGCCGGCTCCGAGATCATCGGCGAACTCGAGCTCGCGTACCGGATGGGAAGCGGCACGTATTTCGCGATCACCGGAACGAACGGCAAAACGACGACGACGACGCTCACGGGCGAGATCTTCAAAGCGGCGGGACGTCCGACCGAGGTCGTCGGCAACATCGGCGTCTCGGTCATCTCAAAATCCGTCGGCTGCGCCCCGGACACGTGCCTCGTCACGGAATGCTCCAGCTTCCAGCTCGACACGACGGCGGACTTCCGGCCCCACATCGCGGCCGTGCTCAACCTGTCTCCCGACCACCTCGACCGCCACGGAACGGCGGAGAACTACTATCAGGCGAAGCTGAAGATCGCGAAGAACCAGCGTCCGGACGACTTCTTCGTCTTCAACGCCGACGATCCCGAGACCGCGGCCCACGTCCGCGCGCTCGATACGAAGGCCCATCTCGTGCCGTTCAGCCGGAAGAGGGAACTGCCCTACGGCGTGTTCGTGCGTGACGGCGTGATCGTCTGCCGCACGATGCCGTGCGCGGGAACGGCGAACGACCCGGGCTTCGACGAATACTGCGAGGTGCCGGTCTGCCGCACGGAGGAGATCTTCATCCCCGGCAGCCACAACCTCGAAAACGCGCTCGCGGCGACGGCCGTCGCGTTCTTCGCGGGCATCTCCCCCGACGTCATCGCGGAGACGCTCCGGACGTTCAAGGGCGTCGAACACCGCCTCGAATACGCCGGAAAGATCGGCGGCATCCGCTTCGTGAACGATTCGAAGGGGACGAATCCCGACGCCGCGATCAAGGCGCTTGAGGCGACGCAGGGCGATATCTACCTCATCGCGGGCGGCTACGACAAGCATTCTTCGTATGACGAATTCATCGACGCGTTCGGCGGCAAGGTCCGCGGGCTCTACCTCCTCGGACAGACGGCGGACGACATCCGCAGAGCCGCTGAGGCGAAGGGATTCACCCGGAACGTGATGTGCGCCGATATGAAGGAGTGCGTCGAACGGGCGTACGGCGACGCGAAGGCCGCCGGAAAGCCCGCGACCGTCCTCCTGAGCCCCGCCTGCGCGAGCTGGGGCATGTACAACCATTTCGAAGAACGCGGCGAGGACTTCAAGAACAACGCGAAGGCCCTCGGGGCGGTGCTGTAGAGAACGCGCGGCGAGACCGCCGCACGGCCGGAGACCATGGAAAGCACGACAGCAGCCGAAAAACCGAATAAAAAGAAAAAATACCGCTCGCGCTACGCCGCGGTCGATTTTCTGACGCTCCTC
>JAEEUO010000214.1 GCA_016286935.1 Bacillota bacterium
CGGCATCATCATCAACGTGATCTTCTTCCTGCTGTTCAATCTGATCTACAGCGCGGTCTGCAAGGCAAACGGCACGGCGCTCTCGGTGAGCTGGGTCTCCAGCGTCGTCATGGGCATGGCGTGCGCGGCGCTGGGTACGCTCGGCGACCTTTCGGCATCGGTGCTCAAGCGTCAGCTCGAAATCAAGGATTTCGGCAATATCATGCCGGGGCACGGCGGGCTGCTCGACCGTTTCGACAGCGTGCTGCTCGTGCTGCCCTTCTTCTGCGCCTATGTGCAGTCGACCAGCTTTTTCAACATTGTGAAGATCATCTGACGAATACATATTCGAGAAAAGGAGAACTGTTATGACAGGCAGCACTGCAATTCTCGGCTCGACGGGCAGCATCGGCACACAGGCGATCGAGGTCGCACAGATGCACGGCATCCGTGTGACGGCGCTCGCTGCCAACACCCGCGTCGACGAGCTGGTGAAGCAGGCAAGAACGCTTCACCCGGAGCTGCTGTGCATCGCAGACGAATCCCGTTATCCCGCACTCAAGGAAGCGGCAGCCGGTCTTGGCTGCCGCCTTTTGGCAGGAACGGACGGTCTCTGCGAGATTGCACAGCACGAAAGCACCGAAACCCTGCTCAATTCCGTGGTCGGCATGGTGGGCTTAAAGCCGACCCTCGCCGCGATCGCCGCGAAGAAGCCCATCGCCCTCGCGAACAAGGAAACGCTCGTCACCGGCGGAACGCTCGTCACCGAGACGGCGCTCCTCTCCGGCTCCCATATCCTCCCCGTCGACTCCGAGCACAGCGCGATCTTCCAGTGCATCCAGTCTCAGTCAGCCGACGTGATGGCGCCGCTGACGCCCGATTACACGGGGCGCGAGACGCGGCGGATCATCCTCACGGCCTCCGGCGGCCCGTTCCGCGGCCTTTCGAAGCGCGAACTGGCCCGCGTGAAGGCGGCCGACGCCTTGAAGCACCCGAACTGGTCGATGGGCAACAAGGTCACGATCGACTCCGCGACGATGATGAACAAGGGTCTCGAGGTCATCGAAGCCTGCCACCTCTTCAACGTCACACCGGACAAGATCGAGATCGTCGTCCACCGCGAATCGATCGTCCACTCCGCCGTCGAGTTCGAAGACGGCGCCGTCGTCGCCCAGCTCGGAACGCCCGATATGAAGGTGCCGATCGCGTACGCGCTGTCGTATCCCGACCGGATGGAGACGGGCGTCAAGCGGCTCGACCTCTTCTCCCTCGGCACGCTCCACTTCGAGCGGCCCGATACGGAAACGTTCCGCTGTCTTCCCCTCGCGATCGAGGCGTTCCGGAAGGGCGGAACGTACCCGGTCATCCTGAACGCGGCGAACGAGGTGCTCGTCGGCCGTTTCCTCGCGGGTGAGATCCGTCTCCCGGACATCGCGGACGGCGTCGAACGCGCGATGGAGAAGTGGGGCCGGAACGACCGGATTCTCTCGCTGGATGACGTGCTCGTCGTCGACGAACTCGTCCGAAAGGAACTGTAAACCATGCTTACCGCAATCTACGCGATCTTCGTCTTCTGCCTGATCATCTTCGTCCACGAATTCGGCCATTTCGCCGCCGCGAAGGCGTGCGGGATCCGCGTGAACGAATTTGCCCTCGGGATGGGACCGCGCCTGGTCCACTACAAGGGGAAGGAGACGGAGTTTTCGCTCCGCCTGCTGCCGATCGGCGGCTACAACAAGATCGAAGGGGAGGACGAGGATTCCGACGACCCGCGCGCGTTCAACAACGCTTCCGTCTGGAAGCGGATCCTTGTCGTGTTCGCGGGCGCGCTGATGAACTTCCTGACGTGCATCCTGATCCTCATCATCGTCTACGCCACGGTCGGCTTCGCGTCGACGACGGTCGGCGAGGTGATCGACGGAATGCCCGCGGCGGAGGCCGGTATTCAGGCCGGCGATACGATCCTCGCGATCGACGGGAAGGAGATCGCCGTCTGGACCGACGTCCAGACCTACACCCAGGCCGGCGGCGATACGCTCTCGGTCGTCGTGGACCGCGGCGGAGAGAAACTCACGCTGTCCGTTCCGATCGTCACGGAGGACGGCCGCAGAGTCATGGGCATCCGCTCGATGATCAAGCACGACGTCGGCCTCGCGGTCCGCGAGGGCTTCACGGGAACGTGGTCGATGGCGAAGGAAATGTACGCGTTCTTCGGCGGTCTGTTCGCCGGCAAGGGCTCCATCGACGACGTCGCGGGCCCGGTCGGCATCGTTTCGATCATCTCGGATCAGGCGAAGACGGGCTTTTTGAACGTCCTGTATCTCACGGCGATCATCAGCCTGAACCTCGGCATCATCAACCTTCTCCCGCTGCCCGCTCTCGACGGCGGACGCCTCGTCTTCCTGATCATCAACCTGATCACGGGGAAGCGCGTCAGCACGAAGGTCGAGGGCACGATCCACGGCATCGGGATGCTGCTTCTGCTCGCCTTCATGGCGTTCATCGTCGTGAAGGACGTTCTGCGGCTAGTGGGGTGACGGTATGAGCGACCGTATGGAAAACACGATCCGGCGGCGCGCGGCGAAGGAGATCTCCGTCGGCGGCGTGAAGCTCGGCGGCGCGAACCCGATCGTCGTCCAGTCGATGACGAACACGGATACGCGCGACGCGGCGGCGACGGTTGCCCAGGTAAAAGCCCTGGCGGCGGCCGGCTGCGGGATCGTAAGGTGCGCGTGCCCCGACGCGGAGGCGGCGGAATCGCTCCGGACGATCGTCCGCGAGAGCCCCGTCCCGATCGTCGCGGACATCCATTTCGACTACCGGCTCGCGCTCGCGTCGATCGAAGCGGGCGTCGCGAAGGTGCGCATCAACCCCGGCAACATCGGCGGCGACGACCGTCTCGCGGAGGTCATCCGCGCGGCGAAGGCGCGGCGCATCCCGGTCCGCATCGGCGTGAACTCCGGCTCCGTTTTGAGTTAGATCCTCGCGAAGCACGGCGGCCACGCG
>JAEEUO010000215.1 GCA_016286935.1 Bacillota bacterium
CGAATTCGCCGCGAACGGTATCCCGAACCCGCTGAAGCACGAACGCGGCGTCCTGTCGATGGCGCGCGCGATGGACCCGAATTCCGCGGGCTCCCAGTTCTTCATCATGGTCGCCGACGCCCCGTATCTCGACGGCCAGTACGCCGCGTTCGGGAAGGTCTTTGAAGGCATCGAAACGGCCGACGAGATCGTCTCCGCGCGCCGCGACCGCCGCGATAAACCGTTCGACGATCAGCGCATGAAAAAGGTCACGCTCACCGAAGAAGAATAAACCATGAGACCCTCCGCGCGATTCCTGAAAAAACACAGATATTCGCTCGGTGCGCTCGCCGTCGTCACCCTCGTCCTCCTGATCTTCTTCTCGGGACACAGGGCTCCTGTTCGCATGCCGATGACCATGTACGCCGCGCCCGCCCTCGACAGCCAGCGGGCGGATTCGTCCGAAGCGGTCGCGATGGGCGAGACGTACGGCGTCGTCACGATCGACGGCGTTGCCGTCGCGTCGCTTTCGACGTACGAAGAGGCGAAGTCCGTCCTGGAGAGGGTCCTCGCCCACTACCAGTCCGGCGCGTCGGAGATCGTGTCCTATTCGATCGACGAAGCGATCGAGGCGCGGTCCGTGATCGGCGTTCCGTGGAATCCGATGACGGTCGAGGGCGCCGTTTCGCTCATCGTGAACGGGACGGAGGAGGTCAAGACCTATACCATCGCCGCGGGCGATTCGTTCTGGTCCGTCTCCCAGAAGATCGGCATGGCGTTCAACAAACTGCTCGCCGCGAACGCCGCCGCCGTCGGATCGGCGCTGAAGGTCGGCCAGGAGATCAACATCGTCGAGGTGAAGCCGATGGTCCACGTCTCGATCACGGAACGCGTCACCGTCACGGAATCCGTCGGCTACGGCGTGATCTATGAGAACAACGATTCGATCTATCTCGGCCAGTACGCGCTGAAGAGCGCGGGCGTCCGCGGCCAGAACAAGGTCACCTACGAGATCACGTCCGTGAACGGCGTTCAGACGTCGAAGACGAAGATCGATTCGGTCGTCATTTCCTATCCCGTGACCCAGGTCACCTACAAGGGCACGAAACCGCTTCCGAACGTCATCGGAACGGGCGTCTTCCGGTATCCGCTCGACGTCGCGAAGCACGTCAATTCCGCCTACGGCATCTACCGCGGCTCGGTCCTCGGCGTCCACAAAGGCGTCGATCTCGCCGGCGCGTCCGGCGACAACATCTGCGCCGTCGACGACGGCGTCGTGACGTTCGCCGGCTCTTCGGGAACGTACGGAAACCTCATCAAACTCTCCCACGGAAACGGCTACGAAACGTATTACGCGCACTGTAGCAAGCTCCTGGTCAGCGTCGGAGACACGGTGAAAAAGGGCGACGTGATCGGACTGGTCGGTCAGACCGGCCGCGCGTCCGGCCCCCATCTCCACTTCGAGGTCCGACTGTACGGAGCCGTAAAGAATCCGATGGATTACCTGCCGTAACGCGAAGGAGAAACCACATGAAAATCTACAATACGATGCGCCGCCGCAAGGAAGAGTTCGTTCCGATGGATCCGAACGAGGTCAAGATCTACGTCTGCGGCCCGACTGTCTATAATTATTTCCACATCGGCAACGCGCGCCCGTTCGTCGTGTTCGACACGCTCCGCCGCTATCTCGAATACCGCGGCATGCCCGTGAAGTTCGTCCAGAATTTCACCGACGTCGACGACAAGATCATCAAACGCGCGAAGGAGGAGGGCATCTCCGCCTTCGAGGTCGGCGACAAGTACATCGCCGAATACTATAAGGACGCCGCCGCTCTGAACGTGAAGAAGGCGTCCGTCCACCCGCGCGTGACGGAAAACATGAACGAGATCATCGCGTTCGTCCAGGCGCTGATCGACAAGGGATACGCCTACGAGGTCAACGGGGACGTCTACTACCGCACGCGGAAGTTCCTCCCCTACGGCAACCTCTCCGGCCAGAACATCGACGACCTCGAGGCCGGCGCCCGGATCGAGGTGGGCGACGTGAAGGAGGATCCGCTCGACTTCGCGCTGTGGAAGGCGCGGAAGGAGGAGAGCGAGATCGCGTGGGAGTCGCCCTGGGGCCTCGGCCGTCCCGGCTGGCACATCGAATGCTCCGTCATGTCGACGAAGTATCTCGGCGACACGATCGACATCCACGCGGGCGGCGAGGACCTGATGTTCCCCCACCACGAAAACGAGATCGCCCAGACCGAGGCGCGCACCGGCAAGAAGTTCTCGAACTACTGGATGCACAACGCCTACATCATGATCGACAACGAGAAGATGTCGAAGTCGAAGGGCAACTTCTTTACCGTCCGCGACATCCTGAAGGAGTACGACGGCGAGACGATCCGCTTCTTCCTGCTGTCCGGCCAGTACCGTTCGCCGATCAACTTCAGCCGCGAGCTGATGGACGCCGCGAAGAACGGCCTCGAGCGCATGCGCACGGCCCGCGACAACTTCCGCTTCCTCTCCGAAAACGGCAAGGACGGCCCGCTCACGGAAGCCGAGGAGGAGGCCGCGAAGAAGCTCGACGCCTCGAAGGAGAAGTTCATCGCCGTGATGGACGACGACCTCAACACCGCCGACGCCGAAGCCGCGATCTTCGAACTGATCCGCGACGCGAACACGGCGATGAAGGACGGCGCGACGAAATCGTTCGCGAAGAAGGCGCTTGATCTGCTGCTTGAGCTCTCGGACGTCCTCGGTCTTCTCGAGGACAAGGAGGACGACGCGGTCGACGCGGAACTCCAGGCGCTGATCGACGAACGCCAGGCCGCGCGCAAGGCGAAGAACTGGGCGCGCGCCGACGAGATCCGCGATCTGCTCAAGGCCCGCGGCATCACCCTCAAGGATACCCCTCAGGGTGTCCAGATCGTCCGTGAGTGAACGAAACGGCCCCCGAACGGGAAAAACCCGAAACACACAAAAACCGCCGG
>JAEEUO010000216.1 GCA_016286935.1 Bacillota bacterium
CAGGCCCGCGCGGCCCTGCTGTCGATCATCCTGGCGATGTTCACGATCATCCTTCTGACGGTGCTCTCGGCCTATGAGCGCAAGGGACACTATCTCTCCGTGTCCAAGACCAAGGCCAAGCTCCAGAAGCAGAAGATCAACAACCCCGTGGCGAACGTGCTCGCGCACATCTACGCCTACGTGCTGTTCATCATCTACATGACGCCGGTCGTGATGATCATCATCTTCTCCTTCCAGACGTACAGCGCGATCCGGATGAAGAAGCTCGACCTCTCGAACTGGACGCTCATCAACTATTTCGGCAAGGAGGACTACTCCTACCTGACCTCGCGCGGCGACTACAAGATCCGCTCCGGATCGATCTCGGGCGTCTTCTCGAACGAAGCGACGCTGAGCGGCATCCAGACCTCGTTCATCCTCTCGGTCGTCGCGGCGGCGCTCGCGTGCGTGATCGTCGTCATCGCCTGCAACTACATCTTCAAGAACAAGAAGACCGGCACCGTCCTCGAATACGCGCTGCTCTTCCCGTGGCTGCTCCCGACGATCCTGATCTGCTACTCGTACCGCGTGTTCTTCAACAGCAACGTATGGTACGTGTTCGGCCAGAACCTGTACTACGCGGACCGCGTGCGGATCCTGATCATCATCGCGTATACGGTCGTGAAGCTGCCGTTCTCGCTCCGCATGATCAAGGCGGCGTTCTACGCGATCGACGAGGAGCTTGAGGACGCGGCGAAGAACCTCGGCGCGAGCCCGGTCCGGACGTTCCTGCGGGTGAAGCTGCCGATCATCCTGCCCTCCGTCCTCGCGGTGTTCGCGCTGAACTTCAACGCGCTCTTCACCGAGTACGACATGTCCGCGACGTTCGCGTCGACCTACGGCACGTCCTACGCGATGGTCATCCAGAGCATGACGCGCGAGGAGGGTCTCTACGGCTACAACGTCAACGCGTCCGGCCGGCGGTGCGCCTCGACGGTCTTCATCATGCTCGTTTCGGGGCTCATCCTGTACCTCGTCTACGGCGTCGGCGCGCGCGATCTCAGCGAACGGCTCCAGGCACGCGACAAACACAGGGCGCGCTTCGCGAAGATCAGGGGCGCGTTCGGCGGAAAAAAGGCCGCGGAACCGGCCGAAGACGCGAAGGCGGCGTAAGGACACGGCTATGAAACAGAACGTTGTTTTCGATATGGGCGGCGTCCTCGTCGTCTGGGATCCCGACCGCTTCATCCGCGATCTCGGCATCGCTGGAGAGGACGCGGCGGTTTTGAAGCGCGAAGTCTACGGCAACGCGGACTGGGCGATGATGGACCGCGGCGACCTCACGCCGGGTGAATTCGCCCGGCGCGTCTTTCCGCGCCTGCCGGAGCGCCTCCGGGACGCGGCCGAACGGCTCGCGTTCCACTGGGCGGACGCGCGGCTCGAAGTCCCCGGGATGCGCGGGCTGCTCGACGAGCTGCGGGAAGCGGGCTATCCGCTCTACCTCCTCTCGAACGCGAGCCTCCAGCACCACGACTACTGGCCGAAGTACGCGATCGCGGACCGGATCGGCCCCGAACGCGTCTTCATCTCCGCGGACGCGAATCTGCTCAAGCCCGAGCCCGCGATCTACGAGCGGTTCCTCGCCCGGTACGGCCTCGACCCGATGGCGTGCGTCTTCATCGACGACAATCCGATCAACGTCCTTTACGGGCGGCGCGCCGGGATGGACGGCATCGTCTTCTTCGGCGACGTTCCGCGCCTCCGCCGCGAGCTTCGCGAGCGCGGGATCGGTGTGGCGGAATAGCGCCCCCTCTCACAACCGGACAAAGAAAAAAGCCGGCCCGTCGGGCCGGCTTTTTCCCGGTTGGTTTATGGCTCAAAAGGAGTTATGAGTAGAAAGCGTTGCGCTTCTTTTTAGTTAGCCTCGGCTAACTCACAGTTGTATTATACCCGATGCCCTGCCGGTCAAACAAGTCTTTTTTTTCTTTTTTTATTATTTTTTATTGCGCCTCGGCCGATTCGTTCAGCGTGCGGATGATGCCGCGCGCGACGGCGAGCGCGTATTTCGACTGGAAATCGTCCGTGACCATGTACGCGAGGTCGGACGCGTTCGTGAGATACGCCCCCTCGACGATGCACGACGGCATCAGGCAGCGGTTCACGAGCGCGAGGTTGGAGTTGTCGACCATCCCGCGGCCCTTCATATTGAGGAGCGCCGTCATCTCGCTGAAGATGTTCGTGCCGAGGATGAACGAATCGACCGGATACGCGGCCTCGGAGTCCATGACGTGGTAGTGGAGCTCCGTGCCGTGGACGGATTTCGAGGTATGGGCGTTGTTGTGGATCGAGACGGTCAGGTCGGCGTGTAGCGTGTTCGCGAGCGTCGGACGCGAATAGAGCAGCGGGAAGGAATCGTCCTCCCGCGTCATCACGACGCGGACGCCCGCCGCCTCGAGGAGATCGCGCGCCTTCAAAGCCACCGCGAGGTTGATGCGGCTCTCGTAGATCTGTTTCCCGTTCAGCTTGGCGACGGAACCCGGGTCGCGACCGCCGTGGCCCGGATCGAGCACGACGAGGCTGCCCGCCGCGCGCCAGTCGAGCGCGGGAAGGCCCTTCGCCGCCGCGGCGTTCGCGTACGCGTCCGTCGCGCCGTCGACCGCGTCTTCGGTGAACCGGACCGTCAGCGTCCGCTCGTCGTCGGAGAAGCTGAGCCGGCCCGCGATCTTCCGCGTGAGATCGACGGTCAGGAGGACGTCGGCCGGTTTTTCGGGGTCAGTCGCGACGGAGGCGGCCGTGAAGAATTCGCCGGGGATCGCGAAGGCCGCGTCAGACCCGCTGTAAGGCCCGAAATCGCCCCGTAGAGCCGCGTTTTCGACGCGGACGACCATTTTCCCTTCCGCAACGGTTTTCCGCACGTTTTCGAGCGGTCTGTCGGCCGAGAGGACGAGATCGACGCCCGTTTCGGTCTGGACTGCGCG
>JAEEUO010000004.1 GCA_016286935.1 Bacillota bacterium
GCAGGAGCCGCCTTGACGGGCTCTTCGGCCGGCGCGGCCTTCGGCGCTTCCGCCTTCAGCGGGCCGATCTCGAGCGCCTTCTTCGGGCAGCCCTTGACGCAGAGTCCGCAGACGGTGCAGCTGTCGCGGTCGATCGTCCACGTCTTCGACGCGCGGTCTACGGTGATCGCGCCGTTCGGGCACTTCTTCGCGCAGAGCGTGCAGTAGACGCACGCGTCGGCGTTGAAGTTGACGCCTTCCGGAGCCGGCTCCGCGAACGACAGCACCTTCTTCGGGCACTTCGCGATGCACTTGCCGCACTTGACGCACTTGGAGTTGTCGCAGGACCACGTCTTCGTCGCGCGGTCGACCGTGATCGCGCCTTCCGGGCACGTCTTCGCGCAGAGTCCGCAGTACACGCATCCGTCGGCGCAGACGAGATCGCCTTTCGGGATCTGCTTGACGCGGGAGCCGATGACGACGAGGTCCTTCGGATCGGTCGCGGTGAGGTGGTAGTCGCCGGTCAGCGTGATCGCCTTCTCTTCGCAGAAGTCCTGGCACGTTCCGCAGAACGTGCAGGAGCACATGTCGAACGCGTAGGTGATCTTCGTGCCTTCGGGCGTATCCTCAAACGTCCGCGTGATCGCTTCGGGCGCGCAGACTTTGATGCACATGCCGCAGTTCACGCACTTCTCGGGATCGTAGGCGATGCGGCCCTTGTAGTTGGGCTTCGCGTCGTGGTTCTCCGCCGGGAAGTTGACGGTCGACGGCTTCGAGAAGAAGTTCTTCAGAGCAACGGGCAGGAACGGTAGCTTCATTTCTTTTCCGCCTCCTTTTCCTTCTTGTACAGCGCGGCGCGCTTTTCTTCGAGGAGCGTCGCGGCCTTGTAGAGGCCTTCGATGACGGTCTCGGGCTTGCAGGCGCAGCCCGCGATCGCCACGTCGACGTCGCAGAAGTTCTCGACCGGCGCTTCAACGGAGTAGCTTCCCTTGAAGACGTTGCCGCTCTGGGGGCAGGAGCCGAGCGTGACGATGCAGCGCGGTTCCGGGACCTGTTCGAGCGTGCGGATCAGACGGTCGCGGGACTGGAGCGTGACGGGGCCGGAGATGACGACGATGTCGGCGTGCCGGGGCGTGCCGGCAAGCTTGAAGCCGAACCGCTCCGCGTCGTACCGCGGCGTCAGGACCGCGACGAGTTCGATGTCGCAGCCGTTGCAGGAGCCCGTGTTGATGTGGTAGATCCAGGGGGATTTCGCCGAGGATTTCGCAATCGCTTTCTTGAACATGGTTTCCTCCTCCCTTCCTTACAGACCGAACCAGACGAGGATCAGGCTCAGGAGAGCAAGACCCGCGACGATGGTCCAGTAGAACTTGAACAGCTTCTCGATCTTGAGACGCGCGCAGATCGCGTGGGGGATCGTCATCGTGAGGACGGTCAGAACGATCGAGATCGCGACGTAGATGATCGCGTTGAGCCAGACCATGCCGGTGTCGATCCCGCCGAGGAACAGCGTCGTGAACAGGCCGGTCATGATGAACATCTTGATCGCGGTGTTGAGCTTGAACACGCCGAGCGGGGCGCCCGAGTACTCAACGAGCGGACCTTCGCAGATCTCCGTCTCCGCCTCCGCGACGTCGAAGGGCTGGGTGCCGACTTCGGCGGGGATGATGAGCAGGAACGCGAGCGCGGCGGGGATCAGCGCCCAGTGGGCGATCAGGCATCCGTTCGAGAGCTGCCAGTTGGCGATCGAGCGCATCGAGAACACGAGCGTTTCGCCGCCGACGACCTTCGCGACGGACAGCAGCGCGATGATCAGCGGGAACTCGTACGCCATCATCGTGACCATCTCACGGGAGATGCCGATGCCCGCGTAGGGCGAGCCGGACGACGAGCCGCCGACGATCAGGCAGACGGCCGGGATCGTCAGGAGATAGAGGATGACGATGAGGTCCGCCGAGCCGCTGAAGGCGCTGTAGCCGAAGATCGGGATGAAGAGCATCATCACGATGAGGCTCGAGAGGCCGACGACCGGCGCTCCGAGAAAGACGGCGCGGTTCGCGTTCGACGGAACGATCGTTTCCTTGCCCATGAGCTTCAGGAAGTCATACCACGGCTGGACGATCGGCGGACCGACGCGCTTCTGCATCCGGGCGAGGACCTTGCGGTCGATGCCCGCGAGCAGGAGGCCGATCACGCAGACGAACAGGAGGCCCGGGAAGACGAGTACGTGGAACAGAATCATCAGGATATCGTACATTTCCGTTCACCTCCTATTTCACGAAGATCACCATGAAGATGGCGATCACAGCCGTCGCGATGACGACCCAGGAGGCATACGTGTTCACGTTGCCGTCGTGGGCGCCCTGGACGACGTTGAAGTAACCCTTGAAGTCCTTCTTGAATCCCCAGAAGAGGTCGGAGCCTCCGACGTGGGAATGAAGGGCATGCTCGCCGCCGAAGAACGTGGCGTATTTGCCGTCCTGCGGTTCGCCTTCGGCATCGCTGAGGCGTCCGCGCGTCTTGTCGCCGAGAACGACGACGAGGCAGATCGCGACGAGGCAGATGACGAAGAGCAGCAGCCAGGAGATCGGATCCCAGACGCTGAGGCGCGGCGCGTCGACGAGGTGGTTCTGGACACCCGCGGCGGCGGAGTAGCCGGCGCCCATCATCGAATCGATGTACTTGACCGTGTTCAGGGTCGCGACCATCGCCGGATAGAGCACCTTCTCATACACGAAGTTGTAGAAGACGCCCGAGGCGAGGCAGGCGACCGACAGGATCCACATCGGCAGGCGCATCGAGAACGGCACTTCCTTCGTGTCCTTCAGGCTGTCCGGGCACTGTCCGAAGAAGCAGGCCTGGGTGACCTTGATGAAGGAGGCGAGCGTCATCACGGAGACGACGACCGCGACGATCGTGACGACCGCGTAGAAGAAGTTGCCGGTCGTGACGGCCTTGGCGTAGGCGGCCTGGTAGACCATCCACTTCGAGGCGAAGCCGTTGAACGGCGGGAGGCCCGAGATCGAGAACGCGCCGACGAGGAAGCAGATCGTCGTCAGCGGCATCTTCTTCGAGAGGCCGCCGAGCTTGTCGAGGTTCGTCGTGCCGGTGGCCTTGAGGACTGCGCCGGCGGTGAGGAACAGAAGGCCCTTGAACAGCGTGTGGTTCATCGCGTGGAACAGGCCCGCGGAGAGGCCGACCGCCGTCGAGAGGCCGATCGCCGTGATCACGTAGCCGATCTGGGAGATCGAGTGGAACGCGAGCAGACGCTTGAAGTCATGCTGCGCGAGCGCCATCGTGACGCCGACGAACATCGTCACGCAGCCGAACGCCACGAGAAGGATCTGGAGGCTCGACTGGTCCATCGCGTGGAAGATCGTGTAGCACAGCCGGATCATGCCGTACACGCCCGCCTTGTTGACCATGCCGGAGAACATCATCGATACGGAGGTGGGAGCGACCATATACGCGTCGGCGGCAGGGGTGTGGAACGGGACGATGAACGCTTTGACGGCGAGGCCCGCGAACATCAGCGCGAAGGCGAAGACGGTCGTCGGGTTCAGCGGCTGGGAGCCGAGGATCGACGAGAGCTGCGCCATGTTCAGGGTGTGGCAGCTCATGTAGAGGACCGCGATCCCCGCGAGGGTCATCGAGGAGCCGATCGAACCGAGCGCCAGGTACTTGAACGCGCCTTCGAGCGCTCCGAACGAACGGTTGCGGAACGCGGTCAGCGCGACGGCGGCGAAGGTCATGATCTCGATCATGACGAACATATTGAAGACGTCGCCCGTGAGAACGAGACCGAGGACGCCGCCCGAGAGCATCAGGAACAGCGTGTAGTAGTGGCCGAGATGTTCGTCCTTCTCCATGTAGCGGATCGAGTAGATGCCGCTCAGGAAGAACGTCGTCACGGTCAGGAGCGCGAAGAACAGGTTCAGCGCATCGACTTCGTAGCCGATACCGATGGCGTACCCGCTCACAGGCGCCCAGTTGCCCATCCAGTAGCTGATGACTTCGCCGTCGAAGAAGACGGGCTTGATCAGCGCGTAGATGCAGACTGTGGAAATACCCGCAACAACGATCGCGATCGTGTTCCGGACGGCCTTGTTCTTCGCGCCGAAGATTTCGACGAGGAACGCGCCGAGGAACAGGATCATGACGGCGATGACGGGAAAGTGATGATAGTCAAACATTATCCTCTGATCCTCCTTACATCGTCCGCATTGATCGAGTGGTACTTCCGGTAGATCATGACCACGAGAGCCAGCGCCATCGCGTCAACGCACGCGCCGATGACGATGGAGGTGAGCGTCAGGGCCTGGGGGACCGGGTCGACGAAATACGTCGACGCGGCGCCGTTCAGAAGCTCGGCGATCGTGTAGATCGGAGCCGTTCCGCCGTCGTTGAAGCCGACGGAGACGATGAACAGGTTGACGCCGTAGTCGATGATGCCAAGGCCGATGACGACCTTGATGAGATCCTTCTTCATCGTGACGGCATAGAGGCCGAGGCAGATGAGCATGATCGAAACGCAGTAGTTCACGATGATCATTCGACAGCCACCTCCTCTTCTTCGTCCTCATCATCGTCCGGCGCGAGAAGGCCGAGCATGAGGAGGAGCAGGAAACCGACACCGGTCAGGACCTTGTAGCCGACGGAATAGCCCATGAACGTGATCGTACCGGCGGAGATCAGGTCGCCGACCTGTCCGTCGTTGAAGAACACGTTGCGGCAGAAGTTCGCGCCGAGGAAGATGCCGAGCATGCCGAGGATGACGTACAGCGTCGCGCCGCACGCCTCGTTCACGCGCAGGACCTCGGGATTGAGCGCCTTCGTGGCATTCTTGAATCCGTAGGCGAGATAGAGCAGAAGCGCCGCGGAGGCGACCATCACGCCGCCCTGGAAGCCGCCGCCGGGGGAGACGGTTCCGAAGAGGATGATGTAGACGCCGAACGTGACGGCGAAGGGCAGGAACGAGTCGGCGCCGCATTTCACGACGATCGAGCGCTCCTGAATTCCGGATTTGAATCTCATTGTTTCTCCTCCTCCTTCTTCGCCTTTTTGTGGCCGCGGCTGACGATAACGAATGCGCCCGCGATGGCGGTCAGCAGGATGAACGATTCACCCAGCGTGTCGTAACCGCGGAAGTCGAAGACGACGGCGGCGACGTTGTTCGCGGCCATGGTCTTCGAGAGGTTCTCCTTCACGATGATGTCGGCGACCCCGTCCGGGTTCGAGACGTCGTAGGATTCGGGATCGTTGTAGAGGTCAACGACGTTGACGTCCGAACCGTCATAGGCGATCGGGATGTTCAGGTACGCGTTGACGACGGCGGCGAGTCCGAACGCCAGGATCACGACGAGGGAGATGATCGTAATTGCTTTTCTTGCTTTCATTACTTTTCTTCATCCTCCTTCTTCGTAGTCTTCTTCACGGCGATGACGAAGATCGCGGTGGAGAGCACGGCGCCGACCGCGGCTTCCGCGATCGCGACGTCGGGCGCGTGGAGCAGGATGAATTCGAGCGCCATGAACGCGCCGGTCACGCCGAGGGAGATGACGGCCGTCAGGTTTTTCTTCGCGGTGACGGCGAAGATCGCGGTGGCGAGCACGCCGCAGAGAACAAGCGTGTTCAGGATCGTAACAGCGTTAATCATTTTGTTCCAGATCCTCCCCATACTTGTCGATCGTCATGTCCTTCTCGGGCCGGACGCCGTGGCGGTAGGCCGCCTTGGCGATCGCGTGGCCCGCGATCGGGTTCGTGACGATGTAGAATACACCGAGGACGGCGATCTTGACCGCCATCGAGGTGTCATGAAGAACGGTTAATGCATACAGGAAGCCGCCGATGATGACGCCGAGTACGCCGAAGGTGGCAATGTTCGTGGAGGACTGCATCCGGCAGAACGAGTCCGGCATACGAAGCATTCCCACAACGCCTGCGAAAGCGAAGAATACGCTGCAAGCGATCAGAATGTCGATTGCAATTCTCATAGTCTTCCCTCCAGGTAACGGGCGACGAGGACCGAGCCGATGAAGCCCAGAACCGCCGTCACAAGCGCGATGTCAAGGTAGATCCCGCGGCCCGAGAAGAGCGCGAACAGGATCAGAGCCATGTCGGCGAGGATGTCGATGGAATCCGCCGCGACTGCGCGGTCGGCGACGCTCGGGCCCTTGATCAGGCGGTAGAGGAGCGTCAGCGCGAGGACCACGAAGCAGATGGCAAAGAAAATCAGTTCATTCATTTCAGTCCCAAATCCTCCTGATCCATTTTTCCATCGTTCCCTTGATGGCATCGCCCGCTTTCGCGGGATCCGTCTCCTTGACGTTGATCCAGTGAATGTAGTAGTTCGTTTTCCCGTTTTCGTCCGCGATGTCCATCGTGATCGTGCCGGGCGTCAGGGTGATGGAATTGGCGAGCATGGAGAGACCGTA
Source organism: Bacillota bacterium (assembly GCA_016286935.1). Classification (GTDB taxonomy): domain Bacteria; phylum Bacillota; class Clostridia; order Peptostreptococcales; family Anaerovoracaceae; genus JAEEUO01. The sequence continues at coordinate 6,414 of JAEEUO010000004.1, forward strand.
TTCGGCCTTCACGTCCGCCGGCACCTTGACGATGCCCGGGTTCACCGGAAGCTTCGGATTCAGCGCCCGGAACGCTACGTCGACGTTCGCTTTGGTCAGTTCCCAAAGGAAGACGAAGACGTAGGCCAGGAGACTGAAGAAGCGCTTCGGGGCGAGCAGGTAAAACGCGTTCCTGTGAATGAAGAAGCGGGCCGTGAACAGCGAGACGAAGCCGCTCACGAGCGCGCCTGCCACAAGCACCTCCCAGGAGGCCCTGCCCTGAAAGATCGCCACGATCTGGCCTGTGATCAGAAGCCAGAAGCAGTAGATCAGAAGGGCTGTCGACAGGAACGCGGGAAAGGTTGTCTTTTTCAAGAGAATACCTCCTCAAGTTCCGTTGTGATAACGATATGTGAAATAAGTTGTACCGTTTGTTATTCGCACGCGATCTCCTCGACGGAGAATTCGCGTCCCGTCAGCAGTTCGAAGTCGGTCGAGCCGCAGTCGGGGCATTTCGCGAGGCGGTGGTCGATGTGGCCGAGGAAGCCGCACGACCGGCAGCGGGCCGTCGAGGGGACGGTCTCCGCGACGATCTTCGCGCCTTCCGCGATCGTTCCTTCCGCGATGACGTCGAGGTAGGACTGGATGCATTCCGGGATCACGTCCGCGAATTCCCCGATCCGGAGCCGGATCTCGAGGATCCGCTTCGCGCCGCCCTGTTCCGCAGCGGGAAGGACGGTCTTCAGGATCCCTTCGGTGATCGACAGTTCGTGCATGTTACCGGTCCATGCAGGAGAAGCACGGGTCGATCGAAGCGATGATCAGGCCCGCGTCCGCGACGGAGTTGTTGCGGAGCATGACCGGAACGGTCGGTGCGTTCTTGAACGTCGGAACGTGGATCGAAACGCGCTTGTTCGTCTCTCCGCCGTCGGTGACGACCTTGTAGCAGAGCTGGCCGCGCGGGGCTTCGTGACGGAACATCGTCTCGCCCGCGGGGATCTTCGGAATGCGCGTTCCGAGGTTGATCGGGCCCTTCGGAAGGTTCTCGAGCGCCTGACGGATGATCTTGATCGACTCGACGTTCTCGAGGACGCGGACGACGACGCGCGCGAACACGTCGCAGGACGGCCAGACGGCGATGTCGAAATCGAAATCGTCGTAGCTCGAGTACGGAGCGTCCTTGCGGACGTCGACGGGGACGTTCGACGCTCTCGCCTGGGGGCCGACCGCGCCGATGCGGTACGCGTCCTCGGTCGTGAGGATGCCGACGCCCTGGGTGCGGAGCGCGACGGTCTTGTCGGCGAGCAGGATATCGCGGAGGGCGATGTTGCTCTTTTCGATCTTGTCGAGCATCTCGAGGATGTCCTTCCGCTGGTCGTCGGTGATGTCTCTCCGCGCGCCGCCGACCGTCACGGCGCCGTAGTTGACGCGGTTTCCGGTCAGTTCCTCGAGGATGTCCATGATCGCCTCACGGTCGTCCCAGGAGTGCATGAAGAGGCTGTCGTGGCCGATCAGGTGAAGGGCGATGCCGAGCCAGAGGTAGTGAGAATGAAGACGTTCCAGCTCCGCGATGATGACGCGGATGTACTCGCCGCGCTTCGGCACTTTCATGCCGGCGATCTGTTCGAGCGCGAGGGCATAGCAGAGCGCATGGGAATGCGAGCAGATGCCGCAGACGCGTTCGACGAGAACGAGTGTCTGGATGAAGTTCTTCTGGGTGGCGAGTTTTTCGATGCCGCGATGGTTGTAGCCGATGAAGACCTTCGCATCGGTGATCGATTCGCCGTCCGTGTAGAGGCGCGCGTGAACGGGCTCCTCCAGAGCGGGATGATAAGGGCCGATCGGTACGATGTAGCTCATTCCGTGCCCTCCTTTCTGTTGTGGACCTTGTCGATCAGTTCCTTCATCGGGGTGACCATGATGTGGCCCTGACCTTCGAACATGGTGTCGGGCATGAAGAGGCGTTCGTCGTTGTCGAGCCCCTCGAACCGGATCTCCATGAGCTCCTGGAGTTCGCGCTCCGGCCATTCCGCACCGAGATCGTAGATGTCGGAAATGGTCGGGAGAACGCTCTCCCCGTCCACGGTGTAGGATTCGATCGTCGGTCCGACTTCGTACTCGTAGGATACGTTCGGCTTCCCGTCATCGTTGATGAATCCGTGGATCATCGCGAGATGGACGTTCGCGTCGCGCATCCGCTGCGCAGTCGGACGGATCTCCTCCTTCGTGATAAATATTTTTTTGTATTCCTGCATTGTTTCACCTCCCACCAGTTATGCCGGAATAGCAGTGGTAACGGATCATGGGTCCTCAGCAGATCCGCGGGAGCTGGGCCCCCGCGAGCTTGACGAGGATGCGGCTCCCGCCGTACGGGGTGCGGACGAGGACCTTCCCGGGATGGGACGCGGTCACGCGTCCGATCGCGCAGGCGTCCCGTCCTTCGGGTACGGAACGGAGGAGCCGGAGGGCTTCTTCCGCCTGTCCGGGCGCGACGACGGCGAGGATCTTGCCTTCGTTGGCCGAATAGAGCGGGTCAAGGCCCAGGATATCGGAGGCGCTTCGCACCTCCTTCTTCACGGGGATCGCGCTTTCGTCGAGTTCGATCGAAAGAGCGGTGCCCTCGGTGAATTCGTTGAGCGTCGTCGCCACGCCGCCGCGGGTCGGGTCGCGCATCACGCGCAGGCCGGTTCCGAGCGGGCGGAGGGCTTTCGTAAGGTCGTACAGCGGCGCGCAGTCCGAAAGGATCCCGCCGCGGACGAGGTTGGGGTTGCGGGCGAGCATCACGCACGTCCCGTGGTCGCCGACGGTACCGGAGACGAGGACGACGTCCCCCTCGCGGATCGCCTTCGGCGAGAGGCCCGGGTGGCGCAAAACGCCGATCCCGGTCGTGTTGATGAAGAGGCCGTCCGCCTTGCCGTGCTCGACGACCTTCGTATCGCCGGTGACGATGCGGACGTTCGCCCGCTTCGCGGTCTCGGCGATCGAGCAGACGATCCGCGCGACGTCGGCCGTCGGGATCCCCTCCTCGAGGATCACCGCGAGGGACAGGTACTTCGGTTCTCCGCCCGAGACGGCGATGTCGTTGACGGTCCCGCAGACGGCGAGCTTGCCGATGTCGCCGCCGGGAAAGACGTACGGCGTGACGACGAAGCTGTCCGTCGACATCACGAGCCGTTCGCCCGGCTCGTTCGGCAGGATCGCGCCGTCGCCGAGTTCGCCGAGGATGTCGTTCCCGAACGCGGGAAGGAGCATCTCCTCGATCAGCTCGGACGTCTTCTTTCCGCCGCTTCCGTATGCAAGTGTGATGATGTCGTCCATAGGTCTCATTCCGCGGGGCGGTATTTGTACGCGGCCGCGCAGGCGCCTTCGGAGGACACCATGCACGGGCCGACGGGGTCTTCGGGGAAACAGACGCGCCCGAACAGCGGGCAGTCTTCGGGGCGGACCGCGCCCCGGATCACGTCGCCGCACCGGCATCCGGCCGGCTCGGGCGTCTCGCGGATCACGAGGCCGAACCGCTTCGCCGCGTCGACGGAGGCGTATTCCTCACGGATCGCGAGGCCGCTCTCCGGGATCATTCCGATCCCGCGCCAGAGGCTGTCCGCCGGCTCGAAGACCTCTGCGATCATCCGCCGGGCGATCGGGTTGCCCTCGGGGCGGACGGCGCGGCGGTACGCGTTCTCGATCCGCGCTTCGCCGTTCCGGATCTGGCGGATCAGGCGGGACAGCGCGAGGATCACGTCCTCCGGCTCAAAGCCGCCGATCACGCCGGGGATCCCGAATTCATCGGCGAGAAAGCGGAAGCCCTCTTCGCCGAGGATCGTCGAGACGTGGCCGGGAAGCAGGAAGCCGTCGACGTTGAAGTCCGGGTCGGCGATCAGCGCGCGCAGGACCGGTTCGCACGTCTTCAGAAGCGGGAGGCAGGACACGTTTCCGAGGCCGCTCTCCTTCGCCGCCCTGACGAACGCCGCCGTTCCGGGCGCCGTCGTCTCGAATCCGACGCCGAGAAAGACGACTTCGCATCCGGGGTTCTCCCGCGCGACCGTCAGGCTGTCCATCGGCGAGTAGACGACTTCGACGCGCGCTCCCTTCGCGGAGCGGCGCGCGAGCGAATCGCCGCGGACGCTCCCCGGGACGCGGACCATATCGCCGTACGTCGCGAGGATGACGTTCTTCTCGTCCGACAGCGCGAGGACCGCGTCGATCGCGGACTGGTCCGTCACGCAGACCGGGCAGCCGGGACCGGAGACGAGCTCGACGTCGGGCGGCAGCAGGGAGCGGATCCCCGCCTTCGCGATCGCCATCGTATGGGTCCCGCAGACCTCCATCAGGCGGATCGTTTTTTCGCGCGGTTCAGAGGGTCGCAAGGGCTTCCTCCAGTTCGTTCCACGCTTCGAGGTCGGCCTTCGCCTGGTCCTCGTCGAGGCGCTCGATCGCGAAGCCCGCGTGGCAGACGACGTAGTCGCCGACCTTCGGGTCCTTAAGGAAGTCGACGCGGATGTCGCGCGAGACGCCGTCCTTTTCGCCGACGGCGTTCACGCCGTCAACCTTTGTCAGTCTGAAAGGCACTGCAAGGCACATGCGCTTCTCCTCCCTCCCTTGCGACGGCCGCCTGGCCGAACGCGATGCCTTCGTCGTTCGTCGCGACCTGCCGGTGTATGTACACGCGGAAGCTTCTCCGTTCGAGCTCTTCCGTGACGTGTGCGAGCAAATATTGATTCTGGAACGTTCCGCCGGAGAGGCAGACGGCGCTGAGGCCCGTCTCTTCGCGGATGCGCTCCGCCGTTCCGGCCGCCCAGAGGACGAGCCGGTCGTGGAACCGCTTCGCGGCTTCGGCCGTTTCCGCGGTGTTCCGCCGCGCGGCGCTTCCGCCCGCGTTTCCGCCGATCGCGGCTTCGAGCAGGACGGCGCCGCGTCCTTCGTACGAGGCGAAGGAGCAGAGGCCGAGCATCGCCGAGACCGCGTCGAACAGGCGCCCCATCCCCGTCGAGACGGGGCAGTTCACGCCGGCTTCGAGCTGGCGCTTCACCGCGAGGACGTCGTCCTCCGCAACGCCGAGCATCGCCGCGATCCCCTTCGTGTCGTCCGCCGCGGGGAGGCCGTCCGGCAGAAGGCTTTCGCCGGTTCCGGCAAGTCCCTCGAACCGTTCGCGCCCCTCGAGCAGGATCGCGCAGGCGGTCCGCCACGGCTCCGCCACGGCCTTGTCGCCGCCGGGGAGCTTCATCTCCGGCAGGTGGTCGAAGCGGGCGAATTCGCGGCGGTTTCCGACGAGGAATTCGCTTCCCCAGACCGTGCCGTCCGTCCCGAGACCCGTGCCGTCCCATACGATCCCGATGACGTTCTCACGGAGGCCGTTGTCCTCCATACAGGACGCTAAGTGGGCGTGGTGGTGCTGGACGCGGATCAGCGGGAGGCCGTCCCTCCGGGCGCGCTCCTCGGCGTACGCCGTCGAGAGGTAGTCCGGGTGGAGGTCGCATACGACCGCCGCGGGACGGATCCCGAAGAGCCGCTCGAAATGGGCGATCCGGGATTCGTAGTGGGCGAGCGTCTCGGCGTTCTTGAGGTCGCCGATGTGCTGGCTCGGGAAGGCGTGGGCCTTCTTCGTCAGGCAGAAGCTCGCCTTCTGTTCCGCGCCGCAGGCGAGGATCGGGGGCGCCGGTCTTCCATCCTTCGTAAGGAACCGGACCGGGTACGGCACATATCCGCGCGACCGCCGTGCGAAGTATTCGCGGCCGTTCACGACCCACAGGAGCGAGTCGTCGCAGCGCGTTTCGATCGCGCGGTCGTTGAGCAGGAAGCCGTCCGCGACGCCTCTGAGCTCGCGGAGCGCCTCGCCGTTGTCCTTCGTAATGGGGATCTCCGACAGGTTCGCGCTCGTCATCACGAGGACGTCGAGTTCCTCAAAGAGCAGGAACTGGACGGGCGTGTACGGGAGCATCACGCCGACGAAGCCGTTTTCGGAGACCGCCGCGAGGCTCTCCTCGAGCGCGGGGTCGAGGCTTCCCTTCGGCTTTTTGCGCAGGAGCACGATCGGCCGCTGGTATCCTTCGAGGATCCGCGCCTCGTCCTCCGTCACGTCCGCGATCGTCCGCGCCGTTTCGACGTCGCGCACCATCAGCGCGAACGGCCTTTCGTCGCGGCGCTTCCGGCGGCGGAGTTCGGCGACCGTCGCGGGGTCCGCGATCCGGCAGGCTAAATGCATGCCGCCGAGGCCCTTCACGCAGACGATGCCGCCGTTCTTCAGCGTTTCGATCGCGCGCCGGAGCGGGATCTCGTTCACGTCCTTCTTCGGAAGTCCCTCAAGCAGCGTTCCGTCCGCCCCGTACCAGAGCAGCTTCGGCCCGCAGTCGGGGCAGCAAGTCGGCTGGGCGTGGTAGCGGCGGTCCGCGATGTCGCGGTACTCCGCCTCGCACGGCCCGCACATCGGGAACGGCGCCATCGACGTGAACTTCCGGTCGTAGGGGATGTCCCGGATGATCGTCAGCCGCGGCCCGCAGTTCGTGCAGTTCAGGAACGGGTAGCGGTACCGGCGGTCGCGCGGGTCGCGCATCTCGCGGAGGCAGTCGGCGCAGGTGCAGACGTCGGGCGAGATCAGCGTGTCGGGCTCGTCCTCCTTCCGGCTTTCGACGATGCGGAAGTCGGTGTAGGGAACGAGCGTGTCAAGGTACTCGTATTCGACTTCTTCGATCCGCGCGAGCTTCGGGCTCTTCGTCCGGAGCTCCGCGAGGAACCGTTCGATCCGCTCCGCGCTTCCCTCGAGTTCGAGTTCGGCGCCTTCGCTCGTGTTTCGGATCCAGCCGAGCAGGCTGTGGTCGGTGATCTGTTTGTGGATGAACGGCCGGAATCCGACGCCCTGGACGATGCCTGTGACCGCGATATGGACCCGCCGTTTTTCCATCGAATCATCCTCACCAAAAGTTCTGCGCACTTATATGCACAGTCGTAGTTATTTTACACGATATGGCCGGCGCTTTCAAACGATTTTGTTAAATTCGTCACAAAAAGACGCACAATTCTTTTTTCGCCCCGCGAAAGCCGGCCGTTCCGGTCAGACGGCGCAACAAAAAACCCGCCGGGGCGGGATCATCCGCCGTTCGCGGGCATGAAACCGGACGGTCTTCCGTCCGGTCAGATCTGTGCGATCAGGAGTTCGAGCGCGACCGGACCTTCGAGCGCGCCGGTCTTGATGCTGCGGTCGATCTCAAGCGCGAAGCGGAACACCTCCTCGAGGTGTTCGGCGGAATGGGAGCGGATCAGCGGGAGCGATTTTTTGACGCGGTATTCGTGGACGCCGAGCGTCTCGACCATCTCCGGGAGGCTTCTGCGGTCCTCCTGCATCTCCTTCGCGACGGTCATGATCTCGAGCTGGGAGACGAGAAGCGCGAGGATGCTGAAGACCGAGCCGCCGCGGAGGAGGTTCCTGAGCTGGGAGAGCGATTCGCCGGTCTTGCCCTCGAACGCCGCGTCGAGGATGCGGAACACGTCCGTTTCGAGGTTTCCGCCGATCAGATCGTCGACGTCCTCTTCGGTGATCGCGGTCCCGGGCGCGCCGCCGGCCAGTTTCAGGAGGTCGTTCTCGAGGTGGTCGAGCGTGTACTCGTACTCGCGCTGGGCCGTTTTCCGGGTCGCGTCGGGGTAGTAGCCGGTCCGCTCGATGAGCAGACGGAACGCCGCCGGTTCGATCGTCTTCCCGTAGGGCCTGAGCGTCCGCGCGGCGAATTTGTCGAGCACGTTCCGCTCGACCGGGCCGAATTCGTACGCCTTCGCGATCGCCTTGAAGAGCTTCGAGCGGCGGTCAACGGAGCGGTTGATGAAGACGAGGACGGTCGTCTCGGGGACGCTCTTCACGTACTCGAGCAGTTCCTTCTCCTCCGCCTCGCCGTATCCCTTCGCCTGTTTTCCCTCGAGCGCGGGAAGGTCTGAGACGATCACGACGCGCTTCTCCGAGAAGACCGGAAGCGTCTCGCACTGTTCGATCAGAGACCGGACGGAGAACGCGTTCGGCTCGATCTTCGTCAGGTCGAGCTCGCGGACGGCCGGATTGACGAACCGCTCCTCGATCGCGTTCCGGGCGCTGCGGATCAGGTATTGTTCGCGACCGAACAGAAGCACCGCGCCGGAGAGCGCGCCGCTTTCGATGTCGTTCTTGCATTGTCTCAGCACCGCTGCGCCGCCGGGCACTTCGTTCGGTTTTCCAGCCATCTCGTTCGGTTCGGATCACGCTCCGTCCCGGATCATCGTCCGGACGCGGAAGCCCTCGCGGGCAGGGCGCACGATGACGGCGCCGTGCCGGTCGTTTCTAAAGACCAGTATACCGAAGCGGTCGAGTTTTTCAAGCGTCGAAGGGGACGGATGGCCGTAGGCGTTGTTCCGGCCG
>JAEEUO010000217.1 GCA_016286935.1 Bacillota bacterium
GTCGTACAACGCATCCGACCAGAAGAACGCCGAGCTGATGGCGCCGGTCTTCCGCAACGTGCCGAAGACGATCCCGGTCGTCGGGACCCACGTATGGCCCGCCCAGGCCGCCGTCCACGCGGGAATGAAATACGTCGTGAACGCGATCCCCGACAACTGGCCGATGGCGCTCCACCTCTCGGAGGGCAGCGTCCACACGATCCAGTGCCGGAACGCCTATATGGGCTACCGGATCCTGAACGGGATGAACGGGAAGGCCGTCTGCGAGCCGATGCCCGAGGACGCTCTCGTCTACACGGGCCACTACATCGACCACGAGCTCGTCTCGAACATCGAAGCCGACTGCGCGGCGCGCGTCAGGCGGAAGAAGGACGGAAAGCCGATGCGCTTCCTCCTCACGATCGGCGGCGCGGGCGCCCAGAAGGAGATCTTCGCGGCGATCATCGAACACCTGCTCCCCGCGATCCGTGAACGGAAGGCGGCTCTCTACGTCAACGTCGGCGACTACCGCGGCGTCTGGGACGAGCTCCTGAAGGAGATCCCCGGCATGGCCGACGTCGCAACGAGCCACATCAACGACTGGGCCGAGACGTGCGCGTTCTGCGAAAACGCGCTGAAGCCGGAGACCGAGATCACCGGCATCCACGGCTTCTGGCACCCGAACATCTTCGAAGCCGTCTACTCGACGAACATGCTGATGCGTTCGGCCGACGTCCTCGTGACGAAGCCCTCCGAGCTCGCGTTCTACCCCGTGCCGAAGCTCTTCATCCGCCGGATCGGCAAGCATGAGATGTGGGGCGCGATCCACTCCGCGGAGATCGGCGACGGCACGCTCGAATGCCGCGACATCCCGCACGTCATCCAGATGGTCAACGAGTTCATGAAATCGGACGGCCTCCTCACGATGATGTGCGACAACATCGTACGGAACAAGGCCGACGGCCTCTACGACGGCGCCTATAAAGTCGTCGAGATCGCGATGGCGCTCAAACACAACACCCGATAGACCAAACCAGATCCCTAACCCAACCCCATTAACCCAATCCCCGGAGGAACGATCCAATGAATGAACAACGAAACCTGACCCTGAAGGAAAAAGCCGCGTACGGCATCGGCGCGGTCGGAAAGGACATGGTCTACATGCTTTCCGCGAGCTACGTCCTGTACTATTTCCAGGACCTGCTCGGCGTCAACGCCATCGCGATGGGCGCGATCCTTCTCGCGGCGCGCGTCTTCGACGCGTTCAACGACCCGATCATGGGCGTCGTCGTCGCCAAGACCCGCACGAAATGGGGCAAATTCCGCCCCTGGCTGATGATCGGCACGATCACGAACGCCGTCATCCTCTATCTCATGTTCGCCGCTCCGCCGACCATGTCCCCGCAGGGACTCGTCGCCTACGCCGCGATCTTCTACATCCTCTGGGGCGTCACCTACACGATGATGGACATCCCGTACTGGTCGATGATCCCGGCCTTTACGAAGGGCGGCAAGGAACGAGAAGGGCTGACGACTCTCGCGCGTTCGTGCGCCGGCGTCGGCTCCGCGCTCGTCACCGTCTTCACGATGATGATCGTCCACGCCATCGGCGGCGCGAACGAGATCGTCGGCTTCAAGTGGTTCTCGCTCATCATTGCGATCCTGTTCGTCGTCTTCATCACGATCACGTGCGTGACGATCAAGGAAAAGGCGACGATCGACATGAAGACGGCGTCCGTCAGGGACATGTTCAAGGCGCTGATCCAGAACGACCAGGCCATGACCGTCGTCATCGTCATCGTCCTCATCAACTGCTCGATCTACCTGACCTCGAACCTCGTCATCTACTTCTTCAAGTATGACTTCGGCGGCGAGGGCTGGTTCAACTCCTACACGCTCTTCAACATGTTCGGCGGCGCGATCCAGATCCTCTCGATGATGGTCTTCTATCCGCTCCTCCGAAAGTTCAAGACGAACGTCAACATCTTCTACATCTGCCTCGCGTCGATGATCATCGGCTACGCCGTGCTCCTCGGCATCGCCTCGACGACGATGAAGAACGTCTTCATCCTCTTCGTCCCCGGCTTCTTCATCTTCGCGGCGAACGGCGTCCTCCAGGTCCTGACGACGGTCTTCCTCGCGAACACGGTCGAATACGGCGAACTCCGGAACGGCCGCCGCGACGAATCGGTCATCTTCTCGATGCAGACGTTCGTCGTCAAGCTCGCCTCGGGCGTCGCCGCGTTCCTCGCGTCGATCTGCCTCTCGGTCTTCAGCCTCCAGAGCGGCACGGAAGTCTCCGAAGCCGATAAGCTGATCGACTTCTCGCTCCAGGTCTCCGACGCGTCCCGCACCGGCCTCCGGATGACGATGACGATCCTGCCGATCGTCGGCCTCATCGTCGCGATCCTCTGGTTCCGGAAGAAGTTCATCCTGAACGAACAGAAAGTCAATGAAATCACGGCGGAGCTCGCTGCGAAGAAAGCGGAATAAACGGAAATGATCCGAATCATTGAGGAAAACTGGTTCGTGCTCGAAACGGAGCGGACGACGTACGCGTTCCGCGTGCTTCCGACCGGCCAGCTCGAACACTTATACTACGGCCGGATGCTGACGCTCCCCGAACGCGACGACGCGGCGGTGTCCGCGCTCGCGGCGCTCACGGAAAAACATGCCTTCCAGCCCGGCAACTCCTGCCAGTATGACGGTGACCACCCCGAATACACGCTCGACGATATGCGCCTTGAAGCGTCGTGGGGCGGGAAGGGCGATCTGCGCGAACCGTTCGTCGAGCTCGTCTGGCCCGACGGCTCCCGTACGTGCGACTTCAAGTTCCTTGACGCGGACACATCCGACGGAAAGGAGCCGTTTGAGACGCTCCCCGGCTCGTACGACGAACGCGGAAAGGTCGAAACGCTCGCGGTGACGCTCCTGGACAGCTGGAACGCGGCGACGCTCGAACTCGACT
>JAEEUO010000218.1 GCA_016286935.1 Bacillota bacterium
CGGCGTGTCCGCCGAGAAGATGGGGTTGTTTCCGGTCGGTTCGTCGAGCCCCCAGCCGTCGAGGATGAGGAGCAGGACCTTGCCGGTCTTCTCGAAGGAATAGAGCGGCGAGCCGGTCATCGCCGCGGGCGGTTCGAGGCCCATCGCCGCAAGGACGGTCGGCGCCGCGTCGCAGAGCTTCCCGCTCTCGCGGAGCAGCTTCGCGCCGCCGCCGACGCACGTGAACGCGACGAGGTTCGTCGTATGGGAGACGTGGGGAGACCCGTCCGGTTTGTGGAGGATCTCGATGTTGCCGTGGTCCGCCGTCACGAATACAGTATACCCCTTCGCGCGCGCGTAGGCGAGCGTCTCGCCGAGATCTTTGTCGACGGCCTCCGCCGCGAGCGGTTTGGCGTCGTCCCGCGAGGTATGGCCGATGACGTCGCCGTTCGCGAAGTTCGTGACGATGAAGTCGTAGCCCGTATCGAGGCCTTCCTTCAGCGTCTCCGCGACCTTCGGCAGCGAAAGGGCTGGAACGTCCGCGAAATCGACGCCCTTCGGCGACGGGACCTTGACGTCCGTTTCACCGGGGTAGGGCGCCTGGTTGCCGCCGTTGAAGAAGAACGTGACGTGGGCGTATTTTTCGCTCTCGGCGAGGTGGAGCTGGGTCTTTCCGGCCTTCGAAACCGTCTCGCCGAGCGTGTCCTTCACCTTCGACGGCGCGAACGCGATCGGGAGATACGTGTATTTCTCGCTGTACATCGTCAGGATCACGAAGTCGAGCGGGTCGAGCCGTTCGCGCTCGAACCCCTTGAAATCGGGGTCGGTGAAGGCGTCGGTCAGTTCGATCTCGCGCTCGCCTCTCCGGCAGCAGAAGATCACGCCGTCGCCCGGCTTGACGAGCCCGACGGGTTTGCCCGCCGCGTCGGTGAGATTGAGGGGCTCGAGATGATAGTCGTCGAGCCCGGTCTTGAACATGTCGCTGACGGCGTTCGCGAGCGCTTCGCCGCCGGCCAGTTGATACTTGCTCATTTCGTTTTCGCCTCCTGGCTGGCCTGTTCGGGCAGATAGACGCCGTCTCCGGGGAAGATCGCGAGGAGGTCGGCGAAGTCGTGGATGAAACCGTCCGGACGGTTTTCGGCGGTGATCTTCAGGGGAGCGGTCGCCGGGTAGTCGACGCCGATCGTGCCCGCGAAGCCGGCGGCCTTCGCGCCGAGGATGTCGCGCTGGAGGTTGTCGCCGACGAAGACCGAATCGGCCGGAAGGACGCCGGCCTCATCGAGCGCCTGGTAATAGATCGCGGGATGCGGCTTCCGGAGCATCGTCACGGAGGACTGCTTCACCGTGCAGAAGAGGTCGCGGATCGCGTCGGTGTCGAGCCATTCGTCGATCTCGACCGTTCCGACGAGGTCGCTGATGATGCCGACGAGATAGCCGCGCTTCCGGAGCTCGCGGACCGTCTCGATCCCGTGGGGGACGACGAGACGGCGGCCCTTCGCGGCGCGGAAGCAGTACGTCAGCTCCTTCGCGTGCGGGGCGACCGCTTCGCGCGGCAGCTCGGGCACGAGCCACCGGCACCACAGCTCTTCCTCCGGCGCCTCGCACGTCCAGCGGAGCGCCCATTCGCGGTACACGTCGTATTTCTTGTTGATGTATTCGTAGTAGCTGTCCGGGTCGGCGGCGGGGCAGAGGATCTCCGCGATCCGCTTCCGCGCGGCCAGCGAGTAGGCGCGGTCCTCGTTCACCTCGCGGAACGTTCCGCCGAGGTCGAGAAAGACGGCTTTGATGTTCTGAAGCATGACGTTGCCTCCTAAATCGTGCGGACCTTGTCCCAGTTGACGCGCGGCGCTTCCGGGAACATGTCCTTCAGTTCGCTGAAATCGTAGATGACGGCGTCGGGCCGGTTCTCGTCGGTGATCTTTTCCTTCGCGAGCTTTTCGGGCGTCGTGTAGAGGATGAACATCCCGAAACCGGCGAGGCGCGTTCCCTCGACGTCGCGGTTGAGGTTGTCGCCGATGTAGACGCAGCGCTCCGGCTTCACGCCGAGGATGTTGCAGGCCTTCTCGGAGATCCTGGGGTCGGGCTTCCGGATCCCTTCGACGCAGGAGAGGAGCACGGCGCCGAAGTACTTCTCAAGGCCGTCCTCCTTCAGCCAGCGCGGGATCTCCTGGGACGTCACGAGGTTGGAGATGATGCCGAGCTTGTAGCCGTTCGCGTACATCTCCTGAACGGACTTCGCGCCGTTCGGGGCGACGACGCGGCGGCCGTCCTTGTTGCGGTATTCGATCGTGAGCTCGATCGCGTTCTTTTTGATCAGCTCGCGGTCGTATTCGGGGGTGAGCCATTTCGTCCAGAGCTCCTCCTCGGGAGCCTCCTGCATCGTCTCGAAGCACCACTTCCGGTAGCCGGCGTAGCGGTAGTCGAGGAACTTGCAGAATTCGTCGGGGTCGCCTTTCTCCCCGCAGTATTCGGCGATCTTGCGGCGCGCTTCGGCTTCGAACGCCGCGTCGCGTTCGACGAGGCGGAGCGTTCCGCCGAGATCGTAGAAGATGGCGTCAAATTCTTTTGTCTTATCCATGGTCGTCGTGCTCCTGACTTATTTCAGAGGAGGAAAGATATCGAGAAGATCGGAGATCTTTGTGATCGTGTGGTCGGGGTGGAGGGTGATCTCCTGGGGCTCGTTGATCAGCGTGTCGGGTTCGTCGATGCGGATCATCTTGGCGAATCCGGCGTCGCGGGTGCCCTGGACGTCGCGGATCGGGTTGTCGCCGACGTACGCGCAGTTTTCGGGCTGCTTGCCGATCGCGCGGCAGGCGAGCAGGTAGATCGCGGGATCCGGCTTGCGGAGGCGGACCTTCGACGACAGGATCACGGTCTTGAAGAACCGCGCGACCTGATCCTCGAACATCCAGTCCGGGATCTCGGTCTCGGTGATCGTGTTCGCGATGATGCCCATCGTAT
>JAEEUO010000219.1 GCA_016286935.1 Bacillota bacterium
CGATCGGGCTCGCGAGCGAGGAACGGTACAGGAAATATCTGGAAGCCAAAGAAACGGCGGACCGCGAGATCCGGCGCCTTTCGGAAACGTGGATCGCGCCCGAGGAGGCGTCGCGCTTCCTTACCGGCCTCGGATTTGAGCCCGTGACCGACAGATCGCCGTCGCTCGCGGACCTTCTGAGACGTCCGGAGGTGTCGTACGAGGCGCTTTCCGAAGCGTTTCCGCCGGAAGGGCGGCGTTTGACCCGGCGCGAGGCCGCGAAGGTCTCGGCGGAGATCAAATACGCCGGATACATCGAAAAACAGAAGGCGCAGGTCGAGAAGTTCAGGAAGCTCGAGAACCGGTCGATCCCGGAGGACTTCTCCTACGAAGGGGTCTCCGGGCTTCGGATCGAAGCCGTGCAGCGCCTTTCGAAGGCCCGCCCCGATTCGATCGGCCGCGCGTCGCGCCTCCCGGGCGTGTCGCCGGCGGACGTCGCGGTCCTGCTCGTCCTCGTCGAGAAATTCGAGCGCGAAAAGCGCGGAAAAAGGTAACGGAAGATGGATCATCTGATCGCAACGCTTGCACAGTTCGATATCGCCCTCTCGGAGGAGCAGCTCGCGCGGTTCGAAGGATACCGCGCGGCCGTTCTCGAATGGAACGAAAAGATCAACCTCACGGCGATCACCGACCCGGAGGAGTTCGAGAAGAAGCACTTCTCGGATTCCGTCGCGATCGCGGGCCTGCCCGAGGTGCGGGAGGCCCGGCGCGTCATCGACGTCGGGACGGGCGGCGGGTTCCCCGGCGTCCCGCTCGCGATCGTGTTCCCGGAGAAGGAGTTCGTCCTGATGGATTCGCTCGCGAAGCGCCTTGCCGTCGTCGAATCCGTCTGCAGGGAGCTCTCGATCGCCAACGTGACGGTCGTCCACGCCCGCGCGGAGGATCTCGGCAGAAACGCCGCCCACCGCGAAGCGTACGATCTCTGCGTGTCGCGCGCCGTCGCGAACCTCCGGACGCTCTCGGAGTACTGCCTGCCGCTCGTCCGCACGGGCGGCTCGTTCCTCGCGTACAAGACGGAGTCGGCGCGCGAGGAGGCGGACGATGCGGGAAAGGCGATCGCGATCCTCGGCGGCCGCGTTTCCGGGATCGAGCCGGCTCCCGTACCGGACGGGGAGGGCCACCTCATCATCCGCGTCCGCAAGGAGAAGGCGACGCCGAAGAAGTATCCGCGCAAGGCCGGCGTGCCCGGAAAGAACCCGCTCTGACGCGGCGTTCCGGGAAAAGCCCGCTTTTGGCGAGGGACCGGGAAAATCCGCTCTGACGCGGCGTTCGGGAAAGTGGCCCGCATTATGTGAGGGTTCGGGAAAAGCACGCTTTGTTGAGGCTTCCGGCGATACGGACGGGAATGTTCCACGTGGAACATTCTCTTTTTTTGCCACGGGGACGCAAACGGGCCGTCGAAGGGCCGGATAAAGACCCGCCTTCGCGAAAGAATGGAAGGAGATCCGGCGGGACATGCGCCCGGTTCCGGAAAAATGCGCGCGGCGTGACGAAAAACGGCGCGACGATTCGTATATAATGTGGCGCAGGCAATGCGAGGACGCGCTCCGGCGCGGAATGTTCCACGTGGAACATACGCGTTTCCGGTTGAACGGAGCGCGCCGATCCGCTATAATGGAACTGCAATTAACCGAACGACAACAAGAGGTGCTTCAAAATGGGTAAAGCGATTGCAATTTTCAACCAGAAGGGCGGCGTCGGCAAAACGACGACGAACATCAATCTCGCCGCGTGTCTCGCCATGCGCGGAAAGAACGTCCTCGTCATCGACATCGACCCGCAGGGGAATACGACGAGCGGGCTCGGGATCTCGAAGAAGAAGCTCGGGCTGACGACGTACGACATCCTGACCGAGGGCGACCGGATCGATCCGAAGGAGGCGATCGCCCATACGGCCGTCCGCGGGCTCGACATCATCCCCGCGAGCGTCCAGCTTGCCGGCGCGGAGATCGAGCTCGTCCAGCTTGAGGGCCGCGAGAAGCGCCTGAAGCGCGCGATCGACCTGGTCAAAGGCGATTACGACTTCATCTTCATCGACTGCCCGCCCTCTCTCGGCCTTCTGACGATCAACAGCCTGACCGCCGTCGACAGCGTGCTCATCCCGATCCAGTGCGAATTCTACGCGCTCGAGGGCGTGAGCCAGCTGATGAGCACGATCGATCTCGTCCGGAGGAGCCTGAACCCGGATCTCGCCATCCAGGGCGTCATCCTCTCGATGTTCGACGGGCGCACGAACCTGTCGATCCAGGTCGTTCAGGAGGTCAAGAAGTACTTCCGCGGCAAGGTCTACAAGACGGTCATCCCGCGCAACGTCCGGCTCGCCGAGGCGCCGTCCTACGGCATGCCGATCACACTCTACGACCCGCGCTCCAAGGGCGCCCGGGCCTATCTCGCATTCGCCGACGAACTGCTCGAACAGGAGAAACGAAGATGAAAGCCAAAACAGGACTTGGGCGCGGTCTGGAAGCGCTGTTCGGGGAAGTCTCCGTCAATCCCGACGAACTGATCGGTGAACCGCGGGAAGCCGCCGCGGAACAGACGGAGCCGGCCGCGGAAACGAAGAGGAAAAAGACGTCCTCCGGAAGCCGCGCGAAAGCGGCGGAGAAGGCGGACGACGGCGACGCGGTGCGCTACATCGACGTCCACAGCCTCGCGCCGAACCGCGACCAGCCGCGCAAGGAATTCGACCGCGAAAAGATCGCCGAGCTCGCCGATTCGATCCGCGAACACGGCGTGATCCAGCCGATCATGGTGCGGAAGGCCGGCCGCGGATACGAGATCGTCGCGGGCGAACGGCGCTGGCGCGCGTCGATGGAGGCGGGCCTTGAAAAGGTGCCGTGCCTCGTGCGCGATCTGACGCCCGAACAGAACATGATCGTCGCGC
>JAEEUO010000220.1 GCA_016286935.1 Bacillota bacterium
GTCCTCCAGATCTTCCGTCCGGATTCCGAATCTGCCGAATTCCATCCTGTTACGGTAAAACTTTCCGCCATCGCACGATACAGCGATGTGGCTTCCTCCCCGCTGACAAGAAGTTCGTAGCATCCCCTTCCGCCATACGATTCGTAAAGATAGATATATGTAGGATAGGCGGAGTCTCCGCCAGCGCGGGCAACGTTCTTCTCTCTGTCAATGAATAAGCCTTCGTTTTCCAGTTCGTCGAGAACCGCGGAAACCGTCCGCCCCTGCAGATACTCGATTGTCATCGCGTGTGTTTGGTTATCCGGTCCCCAGTAATACGTATAGCCGCTGCCGTCATTATGGCGGGAAGCCGCCAATTCTGCTTCCTTCAGTACATCGATCGTCCAACCGTCTCCGAGGAAACGGCGCGTTTTTTGTCCCGTCTCATCCGGCTGCGGATCGCCGCTTTGGGCGGTCGTATCCGAACCGATCGGGACGGCGCCCTGCCCGGAAGTCGGTTGATAGCCGGCTTTTTTCAACTGCTCGTCATACCATTTCCGGTAGCGCTCCGTTGCGGTCTCCTCCGTCCAGAGTGCGCCGACGGTCTTTCTATAACCCGGATCGCTCACCGCGTAAAAAACCGTTTTTTGATACTCATCGAGAAAGATCGGTTCGCCCTTCGTCTCATCGTAAGCGCTGACCATCTTTTTCCAGACGACTGCGCGATACGTGAGCGAATGCCAGTCCGTTGTGCCGCCGTCCTTATAGATCCCCGTGCGGATCGGAATGAACGGGATGAGGATTATCAGGAGGATCACAACGATCCTTTTCGTTCTTTTCTTCATACTATTCGCCTATTCCGCCCGGAGCGAGTTCAGCGCGGACGCCTTCATCGCGCGGTTCGCAGGCGAGAAGCCCGCGACGACGCCGACGAGGAAGCTGAAGCCGAGCGCCGCGAAGACGAGCCAGAGCGGGATGACCGACACGACGGCGCCTTCGCCGCTGACGCCGATGAAGTCGCCCATGAAGCCCTTGAGGAAATGGTTCATCGCGAAGCTGATCGCGTACGAGAGGATCATCCCGATCACGCCGCCCGAGAGGCCGATCATGCCGGCCTCGATGAGGAACATGTTGCGGATGTCGTGAAGATTCGCGCCGATGACCTTCATGATGCCGATCTCCTTCGTGCGCTCGTAGACGGACATGACCATCGTGTTCGCGATGCCGATCGCCGCGACGAGGAGCGAGACGCCGCCGATGCCGCCGAGGACCATCTCGATGATCGAGAGCGTCTTCTTCGCTTCGTTGAGCCAGTCGGACGCGCTGTAGGTCTGGTAGCCCTGGTCCTTGAGCGTCTGGCTGATCGCGTCGGTGTTCTTGATGTCGGTGACGTAGACGTAGGCCTGTTCGTAGGTCTTGTTCGCGCCTTCGCCCGAAACGCCGCCGGAGCCGCCGTAGTAGTCGCCGCCGTTCACGGCCTCTTCGGCCTCGGTCGCCTCGCGGATCATCAGCTCGACCGTCTCGATGTCCATGAAGACGCTGTACGACGACTCGTCGTTCGAATTCGCGAGGACGCCCGTCGCGCGGACCTCGTAGACCGGATAGTCGGGCTGTTTGTAATTCGGATCGACGACCTCTTCGACGTCGCGGCCGTAGTTGTAGTTGCGGGTGAAGTAGAGGTCGCCCTTCATCACGTCGAGCCGCTCGCCCCAGCCGTTGCCTTCGTCGTCGTAGAACCATTCGGGGATGTTGTAGCCGAACAGGACGCCGTACGGTTCGCTCTTTTTCAGAAGCGACCCCTCGGTCGTCGAGTAGTCGAACTTCTCGAGAACGTTCGCGTCCATGCCCATGATCGTGACGTCGGTCCGTTTTCCGCTGTTTTCATCGTAGATGATGCCGTACGTCCGCACGATCGGGCTGACCGCGCCGACGCCGTCGATCTTCGAGATCTCCGCGAGCGTCCTCGCCGAGATGACGCCCTGGTCGTCGCGCGAGCCGCCGTAGTGGTTCAGCGTGATGAGGTGGAGGTTGCCGTAGCTCGAGATCATCGCGGAATAGCTCGTTCGAAGGCCGAAGCCGATCGAGAGCATGACGATGATCGCGCAGACACCCACGACGACGCCCACGACCGCGAGCACGGTCCTTGTCCGCCGCCTGAGCAGGTTCCCCGCACAGAGTGATATCAAATCGCGTGTGTTCATTCCGTCACGCCTCTATTTCACATCGTCGCCGTCGTCGAGTTCGAGCGCCTTCGCCGCCTTTTTCTTCTTCGCGCCGCGGATGATCAGGATCAGCGCGAGGAGCAGCACGGCGCCGCCGATCGCGATCCACTTCCACGGGAGGTTCGCGAACCGGTTCGCGGGCTGAACGGGTTCGTCCGGTCCGATGATCGGCTCGTCGATGCCCGGGTTGTACGGCTCGTATTCCTGAACGTCGTACTTGAACGGGACCTCTTCGGCCTTCTGGTTTCCGGCCGCGTCGTCGTAGGTGACGGTGATCGTTCCGGTCGCCTCGCCGCCCGCGTACGGGACCATGTTGAACTTATACGTATAGCTCGTTCCCGCGTTCATATTGCCGACGAACACGGAAGCGTTCTTCGTGACGTTGAAATCGCCCGCGACCGTGACCTTGACGTTCGAGATCGTGTTCTTGCCCATGTTGTAGATCGGGAGCTCGGCCTGGACCGTCTCGCCCGCGAACGCGTAGTTGATCGGGCTCAGGTTCTCGATGACGAGGCGCGTCTCCTGGACGACCGGGATCGCGATCGTGTCGGACGCGGCGTGGTCGTTGCCCTTCTCATCCTCATACGTCATCGTGACGGAGACGGGCGTCGTCGTCTGGAGCGCGTCCTTGTTGACGGAGAGGCGCATCGTGTGGGAATCCTTCCCGCCGGCCGGGATCGACTGGACGTAATAGGAGTTGGAGTTGCCGCTCGGCAC
>JAEEUO010000221.1 GCA_016286935.1 Bacillota bacterium
GGCATGAGGGGAAACTGTTTGAAACTATCGACGTGCACCGCCCGGGCGATACACCGACGGAGAACGAGCCACGGGAACTGTCGCGGAATTCGAAGAGCTCGCGGTCGGTCTGTTTTTGGATTTCAAGGATCCGGCGCCCATTTTCAAGGAAGAGTTCGCCGGCGGCAGTAAGGCGCAGGTTACGGCTGTTCCGCTGGAAGAACTGCACGCCGTATTTTTCCTCGAGCCGGCTGAGCTGCTGGCTGCGTGCCGGCTGGGAGATGCCGAGGCGCTCGGCGGCCCGGGAGATGCTTTTTTCCTCGTAGATGGCGAGGATGTATTCGATCTGGCGGATTTCCATCTGGATGACCTCTGATAACGAAAAATGAATGCCTTTTATAACTAAAAATTATTATACGACGCGTTTCCGCCTGCCGTAAAGAGAAAAACGAGAATCAGGAGGAGTTTTTTCTCTCGAAACTGCCATTCGTAATTGTATTCATCCGCATTCAAGCGCTTTTCGGTTGCCCGCATACGCGGAGAATGGTATACTAAATATCTAAATTCATTGATTATCCCCGTTCGTAGAATGCGGATCATTCCAAGGAGGAATCTCTTATGAAACGGATCGGTTTTATCGGCCTCGGCATCATGGGTAAGCCGATGGCGCGGAATCTGCTCAACGCGCGCTTCGACGTGACGGTCTACAACCGCACGCGCGCGAAGGCGGAGGAGCTCGCGGCGGAGGGCGCCGCCGTTGCGGAAACGCTTTCGGACGTCGCGAAATGCCCGATCATCATCACCATGCTCCCGAACGGCCCCCAGGTCAAGGAGGTCGTTCTCAGCCCCGAATTCCTCAGCAGCGTCGCGCCGGGCACGCTCCTGATCGACATGAGCTCGATCTCGCCGGTCGTTACGAAGGAGATCGGCGAAGCGCTCGCGAAAAAGGGCGTCCGGATGCTCGACGCGCCCGTCTCCGGCGGTGAGCCGAAGGCGGTCAGCGGCGAACTCGCGATCATGGTCGGCGGCGACGAACCGGACTTCGAAGAGGCGAAGCCGCTGTTCGACGTGCTCGGATCGTCCGCGCTCCTCGTCGGCCCGCTCGGCTCCGGCAATACGTGCAAGCTCACGAACCAGATCATCGTCGCCGTCAATATCGCGGCGCTCTCCGAAGGCATGATGCTCGCGAAGAAGATGGGCACCGACCCGGAAAAGGTCTTCGAAGCGATCCGCGGCGGCCTTGCCGGCTCCTCGGTCATGAACGCGAAGATGCCGATGATCCTGGATCAGAACTTCAAGCCGGGCTTCAAGATCGACCTCCACATCAAAGACCTGAACAACGCGATCGAAGCGGCCGAAGCGAACGACAGCCCGTCGCCGCTCTCCCGCATGGTCCGCGAGATGATGCTGAGCCTCCGGGCCGACGACCTCGGCCAGTGCGACCACAGCGGCCTTGCGCTCTATTACCAGAAACTTACCGGAATGAAGATCGAATCGTAGCGACCGGAAAAGGAGACGGCTGAAATGAAACCGTACGGCGAACTGACGAAGGACGAAGCCCGCGTGGAGCTCTCCGCTGCCCGCGAGGCGTTCGACGCCCTGAAGGCGAAACAACTGAAACTGAACATGGCCCGCGGAAAGCCCGGCAAGGCCCAGCTCGACCTCGTGAGCGACATCCTGACCGTGCTGACGACGCCCGAACAGTGCGTTTCGGACGGGATCGACGCGCGGAACTACGGCGAACTGTCCGGGCTCCCGGCCGCGAAGAAACTCTTCGCGGAGATCCTCGGCGTCAAGCCCGAACAGTGCTTCATCGGCGGCGCGGCCTCGCTGACGCTGATGTACGACACGATCGCGAAGGCGTACACCCACGGCCTTCTCCATTCCCCGCGCCCCTGGTGCAAAGAGGAGACCGTG
Organism: Bacillota bacterium; assembly: GCA_016286935.1. Lineage (GTDB taxonomy): Bacteria > Bacillota > Clostridia > Peptostreptococcales > Anaerovoracaceae > JAEEUO01. The sequence continues at coordinate 1,897 of JAEEUO010000221.1, forward strand.
AAATGGCTCTGCCCGTCGCCGGGCTATGACCGCCACTTCAAGATCACCGAATCGTTCGGCTTTGAGCTCGTCACGATCGCGATGACGCCGGAAGGGCCCGATATGGACGCGGTCGAGGAGGCGATCAGGGACCCCGCCGTGAAGGGCATGTGGAACGTCCCGAAGTATTCGAATCCCGACGGGATCGTCTACTCTGAAGCGGTGATCGACCGGATCGCGAAGATGAAGCCGGCGGCGCCCGACTTCCTCCTGATGTGGGACAACGCGTACTGCATCCACGAATTCGAGGGAGACTACGTGCCGTTCCCCGATATCCTGTCGCTCTGCGCGAAATACGGCAACGCCGACATGGTCTTCGAATACGCGTCGACGTCGAAGGTGACGTTCCCCGGCGCGGGCATCTCGGTCATGGCAACGAGCGAGGCGAACCTCGCGTACATGGAGAAACTGATGGGCATCCAGATGATCTCCTACGACAAGGTGAATCAGCTCCGCCACGTCCTCTATCTGAAGGACAAGGCCAACACCCTCGCGCTGATGAAGAAACACGCGGCGGTCCTCGGACCGAAGTTCCGCATGGTCCTCGATACGCTCGACCGCGAGATCGCGCCGCGCGGCATCGCGACGTGGCAGCGCCCGACGGGAGGCTACTTCGTCTCGGTCAACACCGAACCGGGCCTCGCGAAGCGGACGCTCGCTCTGTGCAAAGAGGCCGGCGTGACGATGACCGGAGCCGGCGCGACGTATCCGTACGGCGTCGACCCGAACGACTCGAACATCCGCATCGCGCCGTCCCTTCCGCCCGTGGAGGAGCTCAGGGCCGCGATGGAGGTCTTCTGCCTGGCACTCCGGATCGCCGCACTGGAAAAACGCGCGTGACGGAAACGATCGCGGAAAACAGAAACGATATGTGAAAGAAAACGGCCCTCCGTGAGGAGGGCAGTTCTTTTGCCTGTGCGGATAAATGTGGGCGCTTTTCGGCGACCAGAAGCGGGATCCCTACCGGTTCG
>JAEEUO010000222.1 GCA_016286935.1 Bacillota bacterium
CGTGGAGAAGGTGGAGGCGGCCCGGAACTTCGCCAACAAGATCTGGAACGCGAGCCGCTTCGTCATGATGAACCTGACGGACGCGGACGGAAAATGGCTGCCGGTCGCGCCGGATTCCGAAACAGTGCTCGAGCTCGACCTCCGCGACGAGGACAAATGGATCCTCTCCCGGATCAACGAGACGGCGAAGGACGCGACGTACAATATGGAACAGTACGACCTCGCGCTCGCGGGCCAGAAGATCTACGATCTGATCTGGGGCTCGTTCTGCGACTGGTACATCGAGCTGATCAAGCAGCGCCTCTACGACGGGACGCCCGAGGAACAGGCCGTGGCGCGCCGCGTGCTCGTGAAATGCCTCGAGCTGCTCCTGACGCTTCTCCATCCGTTCATGCCGTTCATCACCGAAGAGATCTGGGGCCACCTCCCGGACCGCAAAAACATGCTGATCCGCGGCGAATGGCCGTCCTATCGCGACGCGTGGACATTCGGCGAGGAGGTCTCGCGCATGGAACTCGCGATGAGCATCATCCGTTCGGTCCGCAACATCCGCTCCGAGGCCGAGGCGGCGCCCGCGAAGAAGCTGCGCCTGCTCGTGCTCGCGAACGATCCCGCGGCCGTGAAGGCGGAGACGAACCACCTCCAGAAGCTCGGCATGATCACCGCCGTCGAATTCCTCGCGTCGAAGGCCGACGTGCCCGACGAGGTCATGAGCGCTGTCGTCGACGGCGCCGAGATCTACGTGCCGCTCGACGATCTCCTCGACTACAACCAGGAATACGACCGCGTCTCGAAGGAGGTGGAACGCCTCGAGGGCGAGGTGAAGCGCATCGGCGGCATGCTCTCCAACCAGGCGTTCGTCTCGAAGGCGCCCGAAAAGGTCGTCAACAACGAGCGCGAGAAGCTCGCGACCGCCGAGGAGATGCTCGCGAAGAACCGCGAACGGCTCGCGGTCGTCGCGAAGAAACTCGGAAAATAAGATCCTTTGAAAGTCGGAAACCGTTGGAATTCTGCGAAGGAAGGCGAATGTTCAATTATGACTTACGAAGAATGTTTAGCGAAAATCCATGCGTTTGACAAGTTCGGCTCGCGTCTCGGACTCGAGCGGATGCGCGAACTCCTGCGCCGGCTCGGCAATCCCGAGAAGACCCAGAAGGTGATCCACGTCGCCGGGACGAACGGGAAGGGCTCGACGTGCCGGTACCTGTACTGCATGCTCCTCGAAGCCGGCTACCACGTCGGCCTCTATACGTCGCCGTATCTCGAGCGCTTCACCGAGCGGATCGAGTACGACGGCGCGGAGATCTCCCACGAAGACCTCTGCGAGGCGACCGAGGTCGTCCTCGCGAAGACGGAGGAGATGATCGCGGAGGGCTGGGATTCCCCGACGGAGTTCGAGGTCGTGACGGCGATCCACTTCTGGTATCTCGCCCAGCGCCCGTGCGACTACCTCGTCCTCGAGGTCGGCATGGGCGGCCGCGGCGATTCGACGAACGTGATGGAGAAGGTGCTCTGCTCGATCGTCTGCTCGATCACCTGGGACCATATGCAGGTCCTCGGCGATACGCTCGAGAAGATCGCGATGGAGAAGGCGGGGATCATCAAGGAAGGATGCCCGGTCGTCTCCCACGTCAAGGATCCGGGCGAGACGCTGATCCACGCCGTCGCGATCCAGAAACACTGCGAATACTACGATCTCCGCAAGGAGGAGGTCACGGACGTCGTCCGTTCGACTGCCGGCTACGGCTTTACGGTCCCGTACCGCGGGAAGCCGCTCGCCGTCGAGCTTTCGATGATCGGCATGCACCAGATCGAAAACGCGAAGTGCGCGATCAAGGCGATCGAGATCATGGCCGAGAAAGGCCAGGTCGACATCACGACCGATCAGATCAAACGCGGCCTCCGCAAGGCCGTTCAGCGCGGCCGCCTGGAGATCCTCCAGCGCGAAAACCCGACGATCGTCATCGACGGCGCCCACAACGACGACGGCGTGCGGTCTCTCGTCGCCGCGGTCAAGGAGAACTTCGCGGGAAAGAAGATCCTGCTCGTCGTCGGGATCCTCGCCGACAAGGAAGTCGACGCGATGCTCACCCAGTTCCTCTCGATCGGCTGCGACGTGGCCGCGACGGAGCCGGACAACCCGCGCCGCCTTACGTCCAAACAGCTCGCCGAACACGTCCGCGCGCTCGGCGGGACGGCCGTCGACGCGGGCCTGTACGATACGGCCTGCCGCTACGCGATGGAGCAGCGTCCGAACTACGACGTCATCCTCTTCAGCGGGTCCCTGTACCTGATCGGCAAGATCCGCGAGACGCTCGTGCGCGACTATCTGACCGGGATCCGGTAACGGAGCATCAAGACCCATGAACGAACCCATGAAAAAAGTCATCTTCTTCTACAACCCGATCTCGGGGAACGGCCTCTTCGGAAGCCGGCTCGACGAGGTCGTGAAGTGCTTCCAGGCGCGCGGCCGCGTCTGCATCCCCGTGCGTCTCGACCGGAAAGGGATCGTCGACGACATCATGCGCCTCGTCGATCCCTCCGAGATCGAATGCTTCGGCGTCGCGGGCGGCGACGGCACGATCAACGTCGTCACGAACGCGATGCTGAACGCGGGAAAACGCGTTCCGATCGCGATCTTCCGCGCGGGGACGGCGAACGACTTCGCCTCGTATTACGAGGTCCCTGACGACATCGACGATATGGTCGAGGTCGCCTGCTCCGGCAGGACCGTCAAAGCCGACGTCGGACGCGCGAACGAGAAGTACTTCATCAACGTCTGCGCGATGGGCTTTATGGTCGACGTCTCCCAGAAGACGGACCCGAATCTGAAGAACAAGATCGGCGCGCTCGCGTACTACATGAAGGGCGTCGAAGAGATGA
>JAEEUO010000223.1 GCA_016286935.1 Bacillota bacterium
CCCGCATCTCCCTCGGCATCGCCCCGATCGGCTGGTGCAACGACGACATGCCCGAACTCGGCGGCGAGAACACGTTCCGCCAGATCGTCAGCGAGATGGCCCTCGCGGGCTTTACCGGCTGCGAGATCGGCAACAAATACCCGAAGGACGCGGCCGAACTGAAGCGGGAGCTCGACCTCCGCAACATGCGGATCGCGTCCCGCTGGTTCTCGTCGTTTCTTCTGACCCGGCCGCTTGAGACGGTCGCGGCCGACTTCACCCGCGAGCTCGACTTCCTCGCCGCCGTCGGCGCAAGCCGCATCAACGTCAGCGAACAGAGCTGGTCCATCCAGGGAAAGACCGACGTCCCGATCCTCACGGGCGGCCACAAGCACGTGATGGACGACGCGGAGTGGGACCGCCTCTCGAACGGCCTCGACGAACTCGGAAAGATCGCGGACGCGCGCAGCTTCAGGCTCTGCTTCCACCATCACATGGGGACCGTCGTCCAGACCGCGGACGAGACGGACCGGCTGATGCGGATGACCGACCCGCGGTACGTCTGGCTCTGCTACGATACCGGCCACTTCACGTTCGCCGGCGAAGACCCGCTCGCGATGCTGAAGAAGTACGCGGACCGCGTCGGCCACGTCCACCTGAAGGACATGCGCGCGGACGTCGTGAAGCAGGCCGCCGTACAGAACTGGTCGTTCCTCACGGCCGTCCGGAACGGCGCCTTCACGGTCCCGGGCGACGGCTGCGTCGACTTCGACCCGATCTTCGCCCTTCTCGCGGACTCCGGCTACGAGGGCTGGCTGCTCGTCGAGGCGGAGCAGGATCCCGCGAAGGCGAACCCGCTCGAATACGCCCAGAAGGCCCGCAAATTCATTCGCGAACACACCGGACTGTAAATGACCCGGCCGGCCGGAAAACGTCGCTCAGAGCGCCTGTTTTCGGCCTTAAACGCGGCCGTCCGCCCCGCATATGTGCCGCCGGTCAGCGGCAGGAAAGAAGGTAACACGCTATGTATCTGAAAAAAGACGTGACGCGCGGCTACAACGCCTACATCGACGCGTCGAAGGATGATCTCGGGACGCAGATGGACGTCGGCCTGCTCGTGATGGAGCCGGGCGACGAATGCACGATCGAGGAGCCCGTAAAGGAATCGGCCCTCCTCCTCTTCGAGGGCCGCGCCGAGCTCTCCTACGGCGGGAAGACCGTCGTCATCGACCGCCCCGACTGCTTCCGCCACGAGGCCTACTGCCTCCTCGCGCCGCGCCGCACGAAGATCGTCCTGAAGGCCCTCGCCCATTCCGAGCTCTATCTTCAGCAGACGCCGAACGACCGCGACTACGAGCCCGTCCTCTACACGCCCGAGACGGTCCAGACCCAGCACGCCGGCGCGAACGGCGAACTGATGGGCGCGATGAAGCGCGAGATCAAGACGTTCTTCGATTACGACAACGCGCCGTTCTCGAACATGGTCCTCGGCGAGGTCCTGTCGTATCCGGGCCGCTGGTCGTCCTATCCGCCCCACTACCATCCCCAGCCCGAGGTCTACTTCTACCGCTTCGACTATCCCGAGACCGGCTTCGGCGCGGGCTTCGCGAACGGCGAGATCTACAAGACCGAACACAACGGCATGGCCGTCATCACCGAAGGCTTCCATTCCCAGGTCACGGCGCCCGGCTTCGCGCTCTGCTACTCGTGGGGCATCCGCCATCTCGACGGCGACCCGTGGATGAAGACGCGCATCGACCAGCCCGAATACGCGTGGCTGTGGAAGGCCGACGCCAACGACCACATCTTCAAAGGCACCGAGGAGGAAACGAAATGAAGACCGTTCGTCTCACGATGGCCCAGGCGCTGATCCGGTTCCTGGAAAACCAGTACATCTCCTATGACGGGAAGGAGCATCCCTTCGTCGAAGGCGTCTGCATGCTCCCCGGCCACGGCTGCGTCCTCGGTCTCGGCCAGGCGCTCTCCCAGGAGGCCCGCCGCCTGAAGATCTGGCAGGGCAAGAACGAACAGGGAATGGCCCAGACGGCCGTCGCGTTCGCGAAGCAGATGAAGCGCAAGAAGATCATCGCCTGCACGTCCTCGATCGGCCCCGGCGCCGCGAACATGATCACGGCGGCGGCGACCGCGACCGCGAACAACATCCCGGTCCTGCTCCTGCCCGGCGACACGTACGCGTCGCGCCAGCCCGACCCCGTCCTCCAGCAGATCGAACAGACCCACGACATGTCGATCTCGACGAACGACGCCTACCGCGCCGTCTGCCGCTACTGGGACCGCGTCGTCCGCCCCGAACAGCTGATGAGCGCGATGATCAACGCGATGCGCGTTCTGACCGACCCTGCGAACACGGGCGCCGTCTGCATCGCGATGCCCCAGGACGTCGAGGGTGAAGCGTACGACTATCCCGAAAGCTTCTTCGCGAAGCGCGTCCACCGCCTCGCGCGGCCCGCGGCCGACGAGGACGCCCTCCGGGAGGCCGCGGCGGTCATCCGCGCCGCGAAGAAGCCGCTCCTGATCTGCGGCGGCGGCGTGCGCTATTCCGAGGCGCACGCGGAGTTCAGGGCGTTCGCGGAAGCGACCGGCATCCCCTTCGGCGAGACCCAGGCCGGCAAGGGCGCCGTCCTCTACGACCATCCTCTGAACCTCGGCGGCATCGGCGTGACGGGCTGCTCGGCCGCGAACACGATCGCGAAGGAGGCCGACGTGATCATCGGCGTCGGCACGCGCTACACCGACTTCACAAGCTCCTCGAAATGGCTCTTCCGCGAGGACGCGAAGTTCGTCAACGTCAACGTCTCCGCCTTCCAGGCGCTCAAGATGGACGCCGTTCCGATCGTCGCCGACGCAAAGAAGGCGCTGCCCGTCCTGCTCAAGGCG
>JAEEUO010000224.1 GCA_016286935.1 Bacillota bacterium
TCGAAGATCCTCGGCCACCTTCTCGGCGCGAACACGACCGCCACGACGAACGCGGTCGCCGCGAATACCGGCGTCTCGAAACGGTCCACCGCCTCGATCCTTTCGGCGGCGTCTCCGCTCCTGATGTCCCTCCTCGGCCAGCAGACCCAGGCCTCCCAGAAGCCGGGCCTTTCGACCGCGAACCTGATCGGCTCGCTGCTCACCGGCTCGCTGAACTCCGGAAGCCAGTCGCTGCTCGGCTCGCTGCTCGGCGCCGGAAAGCCCCAGCAGTCCATGGGCGGTTCCCTTCTCGGCGCTCTCCTCGGCGGCGGCCAGACGCAGCAGTCCTACGCCCAGCCCCAGTATTATGCCCAGCCCCAGCAGTCGGCCGGCAATTCCCTGCTCAGCGCCCTCCTTGGCGGCGGCCAGACCCAGCAGTCCTACGTACAGCCCCAGCAGCCCGCGAGCAACTCCCTGCTCGGCGCCCTCCTCGGCGGCGGCCAGTCCTACGCCCAGCCCCAGCAGTCCTCGGGCGGCCTTGATCTGACGTCCCTCGCGCTCTCCGCGCTGACCGGCGGTTCGGCCGCGCAGTCGAAGCCTCAGGTCACGACGACCGCGAAGAAGAAACCCGCGACGACGACCGCGAAAAAGCCTGTGACGACGACCGCGAAGAAAAAGAAGGTGACGGCCGCGACGACAACGACCTCGTCCGCAAAGAAGAAACCCGCCCAGTCGGGTGTCGATCTGAGCGACGGCGTCGACGCCAACGACGTGCTCGGCATCCTCGGCCAGCTGCTCAAATAGCTTCACGCCCGGATCGATACGAAAAAAGCCGCGTCCCGTCCGGGGCGCGGTTTTTGCTTGCGTTTTATCTTTCTCCGTTACGCTTCGTTCCGTTCGACGACCACCGTCGTTCCCTGGCCGCCGCCGATGCAGAGCGTCGCGAGGCCGTAGCGCGCCCCGCGCTTCTCCATCTCGTAGAGCAGCGTGATCAGGATCCGCGCGCCCGAAGCGCCGATCGGATGGCCGAGCGCGATCGCGCCGCCGTTGACGTTCAGCTTCTCCTCGGGGATGCCGAGCTCGCGCGCGACGACGACGGACTGGGCCGCGAACGCCTCGTTGCATTCGAAGAGATCGATGTCGTCGACGGTCAGGCCCGCCTTCGCGAGCGCCTTCCGGCACGCGTCGATCGGCCCGACGCCCATGATCGCGGGATCGACGCCCGCGGACGCGTACGAGACGACCTTCGCCATCGGCCTGACGCCGAGCTCTTCCGCCTTCTCCTTCGACATCACGACGAACGCGCAGCCCGCGTCGTTGAGGCCGGACGCGTTCGCGGCGGTCACGATGCCGCCTTCCTGAAAGGCCGGCTTCAGTTTCGATACTTTTTCTATCGTATTGCCGAATTTCGGATACTCGTCCGTATCGAAGACGACCGGATCGCCCTTCCGCTGCGGGACCTCGACGGGGACGATCTCGTCCCGGAACCGGCCGGCTTTGATCGCAGCCTCGGCCTTGTTCTGGCTCTTCACGGCGAACGCGTCGACCTCCTCGCGCGTCACGCCCCACTTCGCCGCGACGTTCTCCGCCGTGACGCCCATGTGGTAGTGGTGGAACGCGTCGATCAGGCCGTCGTTCGTCATCGCGTCGACCATTTTGACGTCGTTCATCCGCGCGCCCCAGCGGGCCGACGGGACGACGTACGGCGCCATCGACATGCTTTCCGTGCCGCCGCAGAGGATCACATCCGCGTCGCCCGCCTTAATGATCTGGGCCGCGAGCGAAACGGCGCGGAGGCCCGAGCCGCATACCTTGTTGATCGTGATCGCGGGGACCTCTTTGGGGACGCCCGCGCGGAGTTCGACCTGGCGGGCGACGTTCTGGCCGAGTCCGGCCTGGATGACGTTTCCGAAGATGACCTCGTCGATGATCGCGGGATCGATCCCCGCGCGGCGGATCGCCTCCGCCGCCGCGATCCTGCCGAGCTCGACCGCAGGCGTTCCCTTGAGCGTACCGCCGTAGCTGCCGATCGGCGTGCGCACCGCGCTGACGATAACGGCTTCTTTCATAGTCGTTTCCTTTCTGTTCTACAGGATCCCGTCGGCCTTGAACCGCTCGATCTCCTCCGCCGAGTAGCCGAGCTCCGCGAGGACCTCGCCGTTGTGCTGTCCGAGCAGGGGGCCCGGGCTCCGGATCTCCGCCTTCGATTCGCTGAGCTTGACCGCCGTGTTGTTCAGGCGGATCGTGCCGCAGACGGGATGCTCGACGTCGGACCACATCTCGCGCGCTTTCGTGAAGTGTTCGTCCTTCGAGATCTGCGTCACGTCGAGGATCGGGCCGGCCGCGATGCCGACCGCGAGGCACGCGTCCGTCAGCTCCTCCACGGTCTTCGTCCGCGTCCATTCCTCGATGAACACCTTGAGCGCGAGGTTGTTCTCCACGCGGAGGATGTTCGTCGCGAACCGCGGATCGTCGATCAGTTCGGGACGGTTCAGAAGGTCGCGGCAGAGGATCTCGAACAGCCGCTGGTTGCCGCAGCCGATGACGAGATAGCCGTCCTTCGCCTCGAACGAATCGTAGGGCGAAACGGCGTCGTAGGAGTTGCCGTGGCGTTCCGGGACGCGTCCCAGGACGAAGTAGCGCTGCCACGCCTGTTCGAGGCTCGCGATGATCGAGTCGGTCAGGGCGATGTCGACGCGCTGTCCTCTTCCGCTCCGTTCGCGCGCCTGCAGCGCGACGAGAATGCCGATGACCATGTTCATCCCGGCAAGCACGTCGCCGAGGGCGTTTCCGCTCCGCGTCGGCGGATCGCCGAGCTGGCCGGTCACGCTCATCATGCCGCCCATCGCCTGGGCGATGATGTCGTAGCCGGGGCGCATCGCGTACGGGCCGGTC
>JAEEUO010000225.1 GCA_016286935.1 Bacillota bacterium
CCGTACGTCATCGATCCGCGCCGCCCCGGCGACCTCGACGCGTACTGGGCCGACGCCGCGAAGGCCGAGAAGGAGCTCGGCTGGACGGCCGAGAACGGCATCTTCGAGATGTGCCGCGACAGCTGGAACTGGCAGAAAAACAACCCGAACGGGTACGAAGAGTAGCCGCCGGACGGAGCGCCTATGAAGAACCGCCCGCGTACAACAGCGAATAAGACCGGGACCCGCCTCGTGATCTGGGCGGTTCTTGCCGTGCTGCTCCTCGCGTTCATCTGGGGGAATTCGTTTCTCTCGGTGAAGCAGTCGACGGACGAGAGCGGGTGGGTGATGAAACTCGTCACGCCGCTGCTCGAGAAGTTCGTCGGCGCCGGAAACGTGACCGACCACCTCGTCCGCAAGATCGCCCACTTCGTCGAATTCGCGGCGCTCGGCTTCGTCCTGTACTGGGTGATGCGGCTCGCCGGCCGGAGGAGATCCGGCGCGGGCTCGGTGTTTTCGTCCGACGGCCGCCGTTCTGGCGGTTCTGCGTCCTCCGCTGCCCCCGTCGGCTTCCGGGCGCTCTTCCGCGCGCTTCTCTGGGGCTTCTTCGCCGGCTTCCTCGACGAGACGATCCAGGTCTTCACCGGCCGCGGACCCCAGATCACCGACGTCTGGCTCGACTTCGCGGGCCTTACCTGCGGCGCTTTGCTCGCCGCCCTGATCGGCCTCCTGGTGCGCGAACGGCGCGACTGACCCGCGGACTGGTAATTGTAGGGAGCAAAACAAAATAGAACTTGACGGGCCATACCGCATTCGGGTATTATGGGCTTACAAAATAGTAAAACTCCTCTGTGAGTAGACCTCCCAACATTCGGGAAGCGCCGAAATCAGAGGTTTTTTATAAAGAACGGCTGTAATTTAATATATACTAAAACTATTATTTGCCAGTAATCGTGGAGGCTTATTTGTTGGTATGGTAGTAAAAACAGCAATTCTTGTCGATGCGGCATTTTACGAAAAACGCGCGACGATCCTTTTCGGGAAAAAAGAACCGGAAGAAAGAGCGGATGAACTGGTTACATACTGTAATCGCCATTTGAAGAGCGAGAAAGAACACGCGGAGAAATATCTGTATCGAATTTTCGTCTATGACTGTCCGCCCTCGGAGAAGCAAGTTTTCCACCCTCTTCTTCAACGAACGATCAATCTAAAAAAGACAGCGCTGTATGAATGGTCAAATCGGTTTCATCGTGCGCTAGCGAATAAGCGGAAAGTTGCGCTCCGAATGGGAGAATTGCTCGAGAGTTCTGCAGGATACACGATTCGACCCGAAGCGCTGAAACAGTTATGCTGCGGGAGAATCGACTTTCATGAATTGACGGAACAGGATTTCTTTTTGGATATCAAACAAAAGGGTGTCGACATGAAGATCGGACTCGATATCGTTACACTCGCAACGAAAAGACTGGCCGACCAGATCGTTTTGATTGCCGGAGACAGCGATTTTGTTCCCGCCGCTAAATACGCAAGAAGAGAAGGCGTTGATTTTATCCTTGACCCGTTATGGCATCCGATCAAGAACAGTTTGAATGAACACATCGACGGGTTACATTCCTGTGTTCCCAGGCCTCCGGACAATCTAAAAGACATTCTGCGTAAACAGGAATAAAAGAAGCCTCCGGCCGTACGGCCGGAGGCGTTTTTATGGCGTTATCGACGGGACGATCCGTCCGTTTATCGGGAGTCATCAGGGGAAGAAGAATCGCTCGATGGCGTCCTGATCGGCGTTCACGGTGCCCTGGATCATCTCGGGGCGGCCGCCGCCGCGCCCGTTGAGGGCCGCGTTCAGCTCCTTCGCGAACGGCCGGAGGTCCTGCGCCCGGCTCCCGATCACGTACCGCCACGCCGTCGCGCTTTCGTTCGGCGCGAAGAACACCGCGACGAGCGAAACGTCGCCGACGACGTCGAGCGTCCCGTTGACGAGCCGCCTGACCGCGTCCTCACCGAGGAGCGACTCGAAGAGAACGGCCGGCCGGCCCTCGGCGGCCGACGCGCAGAGGAACAGCGCCCGTGCGTCCGCGAGCGCCTTTTCGAGCGAAACGCGCCGCGCGTGGGCGAGGTCGTCCGCCGCCTTGAGCTGGGCGAGTCCCGCGGGGATCTCCTCCGCCGGGCAGGACAGGAACTGCGACACGCGGTCCGTCAAAGCGATCCGCTCCGCGTAGTCCGCGAGCGCGAGGACGCCGGCCTTCATGTGGATCCGCACGCCGCCCTTGTAGCGCTCCGTGCGGAAGATCTTGATCAGGCCGATCTCGGCCGTGTTCGCGACGTGGGGCGCGCAGCAGGCGCAGACGTCCGTGTCCTCGATCGTCACGAGGCGCACGTCCTCGGTCAGCTCGAGCTTCGAGCGGTACGAGAGGTTCGGAAGGTCCTCCGGCGCGGGGAACGACGTCGTTACGCGCTTCGCCGCCCAGACGACGCGGTTTGCCTCGGCCTCGATCGCCGCGAGCTGTTCGGCCGTGAGTTCGCCGTTGAAGTCGAACGTCACCTCGCCGGTCAGCGCCCCGCCGTCCGCCGGAACGCGCTCCACCGTGACGTGGAACCCGACGTTCTCGTAGCCGTATTGCGCGTGGACGAGGCCGGAGACGATGTGCTCGGCGGTGTGGTTCTGCATCTTCGCGAAGCGTTCGTCCCAGTCGAGCTCGCATGCGACGCGGTCGCCGGGAGAGAGGCCCTTCGCCGCGTCCTTTTCGTCGCCCGTGAGGTAATGGACGAGCCGCCCGCCTTCCTCGCGCACGTCGGCTACGCGGAACACGCGCCCGCGGTAGGCGCCTTCGGCGACGCGCAGCGTTCCGGTGTCCGCCGTC
>JAEEUO010000226.1 GCA_016286935.1 Bacillota bacterium
GCCTCCTCGGGCCGGATGTAGAGGCTGTTCAGGCGGATCCGGTCGATGACGCCGATCGCCTCCTCCTTCGTCGCCGCGTAGCCGTTCCGGATGAGAAGCGCCGCGAAATGAGGCTTTCCGGGGTTTTCGAGCGAACACAGCCACTCCAGATCCCGTTCCGGAAAGGCGACGCTGAAGTCGCTCCGCAGGGACTCGATCCGCGCGCGGAGCTTTTTCATGCGCAGGTCGTGGGTGTAGTCCACAAGCCCGCGGATCGGCGCCGCGTCCGGATCGTAGCCGTAGCCGAGGATGTGGTACTTGCCCTCCCCGTCGCCGCACGAAAACTCGACGCCGGTCACGAACGCCGGGTCGCCTTCGCGGAGGAGCGGCGGGATCGTCCGGGCGGTCGTCACGGCGTCGTGGTCCGTTATCGAAAAAACAGAAAGGCCCGCCTGTCGCGCGCCGGCAAGAAGTTCCTCCGGCGTGTCCGTGCCGTCGGAGACGGTCGTATGGGTATGGAGATCGATCGTCCGTTCAGGCATCGCGTTCTCCCTCTCCGCCGCGGTCCGTGCCGAGCGCGAGCGCGTCCACCCGGCCGAGCAGTTCGGTCAGCTCGCGGATCCAGAGAGCGCGCGTCTCGCGGTCCGGAGCGGTCACGAGCGCGGAATGGCGCGTCTTCCAGTCGATCAGCATGGCGTACGAGATGACGCGGATCCGGTCTTCAGCCGCCGCCAGCTTCGCGGGGTCGGACGTCCCGAGATAAGCGGAGAGCGTGCGGTCCCAGAACGCGCAGGACGTCTCCCAGGAGAAGCCCTGGAACGCGTGAACGATCTCGTGGTCGTACTCGGAGAAGCCGACGTAGGCGTTGTACATCCGGGCGAGCTCGAAGACGGGGTCGCCGACGGACAGCGTGTCCATGTCGATCAGAAGCACCTCGTCGCCCGCGAGGACGATGTTCTTCGTATGGCAGTCTCCGTGGACCATCCGGCCGCTCTCGGGGACCGCCTCGACGAGCCGGACGAGCGTTTCGCCCGCGCCATCCGGAAGGACGCCGCGGATGCGGCGGATCCCGCTCAGCGTCTTCTCGCGGATCGACGGCAGCTTCCCCGCGGGGACCTCGATCGCGTGGATCGTCTTCAGCATCTTCACGTATTCACCGACGCACCAGTCCATCCGCTCCGGCTCCTCGGTCAGGATCCGCGAGAACGATCTCGCGTCGAGCAGCTCGAACACGGAACCGTATCCGTCCCCGACGCGCACGACGTCGTACGAGATCGCCGTCGGAACGCCCAGGACGAGCGCGAGGCGCGCGATCTCCCGCTCCCGCTGGATCTCCGCGAGCGCGTCGTTGTTTTTGTAGACCTTGACGACGGTGTCCTCGGCGGTGCGGTAGACCGTGCCGTTGAACCCCTCGCCGATGATCTCGCACCCGTCGACCGAGACGACGCGGTAGGCCTTCTCCACGGGCATCAGCTGGGTGAAGCCGGTCATCTCAAGGATCCCGTAGACGTCAGGGCTGACGTTGACGATCCGGATGTCGGACTGTCTGTTTTTCAGCCGCAGGATGATCCGGAGCCCCGCGCTCGAGATGTATTCGAGTTTTTCCGCGTCCAGGATGACGGGCGCGCCGTCCTTTCCGTTCAGGCTGGCCCGTATGGTGTCCTCGACGGACTGGGCGTTATTCGATGCGATGCTTCCGGACAGTTCGATCCGGACCGTTTCGTTTTCCTGGTTCTGTGTCATCTCGGTTTCCTCGCGGGACGTTGTTTTACCAAAAACATTATAAAGAATAGCCGCCCCGCGCGCAACCGGTTTGCGCGGCCGGGCACGGAAGTCACCCTCCGGCGTTTCCGTTCCCTCCGCTCAAACGCTCTCCGTTCTCTCCCAGCCGTCTCCCGCGTCGGTCTTATACCGGACGAAGCGGAAATCGCAGCAGTCGCCGCCGCGGCACAGCGTCTTCGTGCGGATGAAGTCCGTGTACGGCAGGTTGCCGTAGTTGATGACGTCCGAATGGCAGAACATCGCGCCGAGCTTCATCAGGTCGCGCTTCGCGAAGATCTTCTGGTAGATGCACTCGTTGCACTCGAAGTTGAACTCGTCCTTCGGGTCGTCCCTGTGCCAGGTGTAGCGCCAGCCGGCGCCGGAGCCGTGCCTGAAGCCGAACGGCACGACCTTTTTCATCAGCGGAACGAAGAAGCTCGTCTTCGCGAGTTTCTGCATCCCGGACGGATCGAGCGATTTCCACATCTCCTCCGAGACGAACCGGAACGTCTCCTCCTCGCTTTTTCCGTGCTTTTGGAGGACCTCATACAGCGCGATGGCCGTCAGGATCTGGGACAGGTGCTTGTAGTTTCCCCTGTCGCAGAATTCCTTTTCCTCCGTGAGCAGCTCGTGCATCCTCGCGTAGACATCCTGTTTGACAGCGTCCGGAAGCGTCCGGAAGCAGGTCCGGTAGCGGCTGATCGCCACCATCTTCTCAGGTTCGTATTTCTTCATGCATCTTCTCCTTTTCGTTAGTTAGCATAGGCTAACTGATGTTTTCATTATACCCGATCTTCCGCCGGATGCAAGCAAAAAAACACCCGGCATTGCCGGGTGGACCGATGTTCGGATCTCAGTACCTTTTCAGATCGTGAACGGATGAATCAGCACGTTTTTTACGGGCTTCGGTTCGAAGCACGTCGATTTCGGCGGCATCGTCAGACCGCCGTCGGCAACCGTGCGGATCTCGTCCATCGTCACAGGCTTGACCGCAAACGCGATCTTCATCCCGCGATGGGTCATCGCCTGAAGGCCCGAAAGACCGTGGCTCCCGCGGAGGAACGTCAGCCGTTCATCGTGGGTCGGATCAACGATCCCCAG
>JAEEUO010000227.1 GCA_016286935.1 Bacillota bacterium
AGCTTCTGCTGCCGTAACTTGTGAAAGCGAAAAAACCGCCGGATATTCCGGCGGTTTTTGCTGTTCGGATCAGAAGTCGCGGTACAGCGCAACCAGGTTTTTGAGCACCTTGACCGAAAGGTCCATGCCTTCTACCGTGATGTGCTCGTAAGGTCCATGGAAGGCGTAGCCGCCGGTGCCGAGATTCGGGCACGGAAGACCCATGAAGCTGAGCCTTGCGCCGTCTGTGCCGCCGCGGATCGGCTGGATCTTCGGCGTGACGCTCGCAAGCTCCATGGCCTTTTTCGCGTTCTCGATGAGATGCATGCACGGTTCGATCTTTTCCTTCATGTTGCGATACTGATCGCGGATCGAAAGCGAAACCGTTCCCGCGCCGTATGTGTCGTTCATGACCTCGGCGATCTTTTCGAGCGTGACCTTGCGGCGCCCGAAGGAATCGAAATCGTGGTCGCGGATGATGTAGCTTAACTTCGCCTCCTCCGTGGTGCCGGAAAGATCCGTCAGATGCCAGAACCCCTGATATCCCGCGGTGTCGCGCGGGGTCTGTCCCTTCGGGAGCATGCCGTTGATCTCGCACGCGACAAGAAGCGCGTTGATCATCTTGTCCTTCGCCTCGCCGGGATGGATGTTGAACCCATGGATCGTAAACGTTGCGGCCGCTGCATTGAAGTTCTCGTATTCAAGCTCGCCCTCGGCGCCGCCGTCGCAGGTGTAGCCGAAGTCTGCGCCGAAGCGCGCGACGTCAAAGTGATCCGCGCCGCTGCCGACCTCCTCGTCCGGCGTGAAGCAGACGGAGATCTTGCCGTGCGGAACGCCCTCTTTGATGATCTCGTCGAGCATCGTGACGATCTCCGCAACGCCCGCCTTGTCGTCCGCGCCCAAAAGCGTCGTGCCGTCGGTCACGATCAGCGTGCGGCCCTTCAGCGAAGCGAGATGCGGAAACTGCGCATTCGTAAGCGCCCTTCCGGATTCGCCGAGCACCACGTCGCCGCCGTCGTAGTTTTTGATGATGCGCGGACGTACGTTTTCGCCCGAGAAGTCCGGCGCGGTGTCGATATGCGCGATAAAGCCGAGCTTCGCCGCGTTTTCATAACCTTCCGTCGCGGGAAGCGTGCCGTACACATAGCACATTCCGTCGACCGCGGCGTCCTTGACCCCGATCGCGCGGAGCTCATCGACCAGCATGTTCGCAAGGTCGAACTCCCGCGCGGCGGTCGGGACCGAAGTGCTCTCCTCGTCGCTTGTCGTATGCACCGCGACATAATTCAGTAACCGTTCGTATGCCTTCATGACAATCTCCTTTCGTATTTATCCTCTGCTGCCCATGACCTTGACGGTGAAGCGGCGCGAGCGCGGCCCGTCAAACTCCGCAAAATACACCGCCTGCCATTGTCCCAGCACCGGCTCGCCGTCGTCGATCATGATCGTGACGCTGCTGCCGATGACGCTCGCCTTCAGATGCGCCGCGCTGTTGCCCTCCGCATGGCGGAACTCCGCGCGGTCCGGATAGGTCTTGTTGAGCGCAAGCAAAAGGTCCCTCTTTACGTCGGGGTCTGTGTTCTCGTTGATCGTCACGCCGGCGGTCGTATGCGGACAGTAGACGGTCATCATCCCGTCGAATACGCCGCTCTGTCTGCAGGCGTCGCGCACTTGTTCGGTAATGTCGATAAAGCCCTCCTTCGGGGTCTCCAAACGGTATTCGTACAGCACGGATCTTCCTCCCTTCCGTTTGCTATATTGTACCATTTCCGCACGCGTATCGCAAGCATGAAAAACGCGGGAGAGCCGTTCTCCCGCGTTTTGTATGCCGATCGGTCATTTCGGAACGATGATCGGATCGCCGTTCTCGTCGGCGCCGACTTTATAGCGGCTCGGCGCCGGATCGTCCTCATTAGGCAGCAGGTTCGTGTGCCCGAACAGCAGCGCGTCCGGCGGATGACGCCGCGAATCCCGTTCTCTGATGTAAAAGCCCATGAAAACGATATCCACGGACTGTCCGCCGTCCAGATTGTACGCCGATACGCAGCCTTCGTTTTTGAACAGCTCGGCCATCTCCTCAAAGCGCAGTCCGTCTGCGATCCCGGGCTTTTCGCTGTCAATGATAATGACGACGAAGTGTCCCGGCTCGACCTGTCCGACGCCGGTGCGCGAACGCCGGAAATCGGCGTCATAGAACGGATAAAGATTCAAATCCGGCCGGACTTCTCCATCCTCCACCAGGATCGGGCCGAAGCTCAGAACGTCGCGATAGCCGCGTTCCAGCAGATCGTTCGCCGTAAAGGCGCCTTTTTCATAAATATCGAAGGACAGCTCGCGCTCGTTCCATGCCAGAACGGGTGCTTTCGTCTTGCTCGTATACAGGTATCCGTCCCGGATCTCCGTACTCTTCAGGGACGCCGAATGGTCGTCCCGGAACATGAAGTCGCCGGTGATCGCAAGGACCGCGCCGTATCGCCGCGCAATGCCGTACATTGTTCCGGCGGTCTTGCCGTTTCTCGATTCATGGCCGAAGCCGGACCGCACCTGATTTTTCCGCATCCAGATATGCGCGATGTAGTACTGTTCCGGCGCGCCGGAAAGGTCCGTCGTATTCTCGCGGCGTATTTCGATATCCATATTCTGATCGCGGAAGGTCCAATGCCCATTCTCACGATCCAACGTAAACTGCTCCGCCTCGCCTTCCCTGAGGAAATGCCCCGCAAACTTTTCCGGCGTTGGCTCGGGCGTAGGCTCCGGCGTTGGCTCGGGCGTCGGCTCCGGCGTGGGTTCAGGCGTAGGCGCCGGCGTCGGGACCTCGGTCGGCATGGCGGTCGGCGTGGGCTCGGG
>JAEEUO010000228.1 GCA_016286935.1 Bacillota bacterium
GCCGCGAAGGCCTCCGTCGAACTGACCGCGGAAACGGACGACCCCGACGTCCTTGCGATGCTCGCGGAAAACGGCATCGACGACGGCGGAACGCTGCTCATTAGCCGCGAGATCACGTCCGCCGGGAAGTCGTTCGCGCGGATCAACGGCACGCCCGTCACGATTGGTTTCCTCAACGGTGTCGCGAAACGCCTCTGCGACATCCACGGCCAGTACGAACACCAGGCACTCCTCGACCCCGAGACCCACATCGACTACCTCGACGCGTTCGCCCCGGACGATCTCCGTTCCGTGAAGGCGACGGTCGCGTCGCTCTTTGAGACGTACGCGGATCTCACGAAGAAGATCGACGCGTACGAGAAGGCCCGCGCCGAATCGGCCCGGAAGCGCGACTTCATGCGCTTCGAGCTCGATGAGATCACAAAGGCTGCCCCCGGCCCGACGGAGGACGACGACCTCGAGGCCGAGCTTCTCCTTCTGAAGAACAGCGAGACGATCTATGAAAACCTGACGAACGCCCGCGCGATCCTCGCGGAGGACGAGGGCGACGCCTCCTCGCGCCTTTCCTCGGCCGTTCAGCTTCTGGATTCCGTCCGGACGTTCTCCCCCGCCCTCTCCGAACTCGCGGAGCGCCTCGAATCGCTGTCCTACGAGCTCGACGACGTCGCGCGCTGCATCCGCCGCGAGAGCGAAAGCGTCACGTATTCCGAGGAGCGCCTCAACGAGATCCAGGACCGGCTCGAGACGCTCGGCGCGCTGAAGCGCAAGTACGGCCCGACGCTCGCGGACGTTCTTTCGTATGCTGAGAAGCTGCGGGCGGACCTCTCCCTCGCCGAATCGGCCGGCACGGAGGCCGAGGGCTGGAAGGCCGACCGGAAGATCGCGGAGGACCAGCTCCGGCTCGCCTCGTCGCGCCTCTCCCGGCTCCGCCGCGAGACCGCGAGATCGCTTGAACGCGAGATGGAGCGCGAGCTCTCCGAATTGAATTTCCAACACGCGCGGTTCTCCGTCGCCTTCTCCGAAGCGCCCCTTCCGTTCTCCGCGAACGGCACGGACGCGGTCGAATTCCTCCTCTCCGCAAACAAAGGCGAGGACCTCAAGCCTCTCGCGCGCGTCGCGTCGGGCGGCGAGCTTTCCCGCGTCATGCTCGCGTTCAAGGGCATCGCGGGCAAAGGCTCCGGCCGCGGGGAACAGGCCTCCGCCGTCGGACCGAACGGCGGCGCCGCCGCTCCGACGATGATCTTCGACGAGATCGACCAGGGGATCAGCGGGATCACTGCCTCCGTCGTCGCGAAGAAGCTTCGCGCGCTCTCGAAGGACCACCAGATCATCGCGATCACCCACCTTCCCCAGATCGCGGCGGCCGCTGGCGACCACCTCCGCATCGTCAAGGGCGAGATGGACGACCGCACGGTCACGACGCTCGAGCGGCTCGACGAACCGGGCCGCGTCGCGGAGATCGCGCGCCTGCTCGGCGGCCTGAACGTCACGGATGCGACGATCGTCGCCGCGCGGGACCTGCTCAGCGCCTCGCGCGCCGATCAATAACGCGATTCCTTGGCCTGAAGGTTCCATGCGGAAAACGCCCCGGAAGGCCGAAAACAGCCCCGCAGACGAACGAAAAGGCTCCGGACGGACTCCGGAGCCTTTTTTCGCTTTTCTTCGGTTTTTCGGGCGCTCAGGGCCGCAGGCCCCGCGCCGCCTCACGGGCGGGCAGAACGCGCCTTAAATCCGCGCCACGCCGCTCTTGCGGGCGGCCTCCGCGACGGCGGCGGCGACGGCCTTGCCGACGCGCGGATCGAACGCCTTCGGGATGATGTAGTCGGCCGACAGTTCCTCGGGGGAGATCAGGTCGGCGAGCGCCTTCGCGGCGGCCATCTTCATCTCTTCATTAATATCGCTCGCGCGCACGTCGAACGTGCCGCGGAAGATGCCGGGGAACGCGAGGACGTTGTTGATCTGGTTCGGGTAGTCCGAGCGGCCCGTCGCGATGACGGCCGCGCCGCCCTTCTTCGCGTCGTCCGGGAAGATCTCGGGCGTCGGGTTCGCGCAGGCGAAGATGATCGCGTCCCTGGCCATCGTTTTGACCATGTCGACGGTCATCGTGCCGGGAGCGGAGACGCCGATGAAGACGTCGGCGCCCTTGACGGCTTCGGCGAGGGTCCCCTTCACGCAGTCCCTGTTCGTGACCTCGGCCATCTCCTCCTTGATCCAGTTCAGACCGTCGCGGCCCTTGTAGATCGTGCCCTTGCGGTCGGTCATGATGATGTTTTTGAAGCCCGCGGACAGGAGCAGCTTCACGATCGAGATCGCTGCCGCGCCGGCGCCGGAGGTGACGATCTTCACGTCTTCCTTCTTCTTGCCGACGACCTTCAGCGCGTTCGTGAGGCCGGCCAGCGTGATGACGGCCGTTCCGTGCTGGTCGTCGTGGAAGATCGGAATGTCGCACTTTTCCTTGAGCTTACGTTCGATCTCGAAGCAGCGCGGCGCGGAGATGTCTTCGAGGTTGATCCCGCCGAACGAGCCGGAGATCAGATACACGGCGTTTACGAATTCGTCGACGTCCTTCGTCTTCACGCACAGGGGGAACGCGTCGACGCCGCCGAACGACTTGAAGAGCACGCACTTTCCTTCCATGACGGGCATTCCGGCTTCGGGGCCGATGTCGCCGAGGCCGAGGACGGCCGTACCGTCGGTGATGACGGCGCAGAGGTTGTGGCGGCGCGTCAGCTCATAGCTCTTGTCGATGTCCTTCTGGATCTCGAGGCAGGGCTGGGCGACGCCCGGGGTATACGCAAGGCTCAGGTCGTCCTTC
>JAEEUO010000229.1 GCA_016286935.1 Bacillota bacterium
CTTCGATTCGTCGTACACGAGATCGCGGCGGCGGCTCGTCTGCCCGGTCGGGTAGCGGTACGTCACCGTCACGATCGCGCCCTCCGCGTCGTCCTGGATCTCATAGACGTCGCCGGCGTCATAGCCGATCAGCCGGTACGCCTCGTCCGTCTCGTCGCGCATGAACGACGGGTCGATCCCGGCAAGAAACGCCGGAAGGCCCGCACCGTCCGCGCCGGGATCCGACGACTTCGAGACGGGCGCGAACAGCGCCGGAAGATCGACGTCGCCGGTATGGACGGCCGGATCGCCGGAGCCGTCGTCGGGGACGGTGACCGGGGAGTGGGGCTGGGAGGGAACGCCGTCCGAGACGGTCCCGCCGTTCGCCGGGTCGCCGCCGGGGTCGCCGGCATACGGATCGGTCCCGTCATTCGGTTTCGTTTCGCTGTTCGGCTGCGAATTTGTCCCGTCGGTCGGCTTCGGGCCGGCCGCTTGTGTATTGTTGTTGGAAATTGAAGGATCGTTTACGCCGGATTGGTTCGGGCCGTTGTTTGCGTTCGGATCGTCCGCGGGGCCTTCGCCTGTTTTATCCGCGTCGCCGCTTCCGTCCGGCACGGGATCGTTCGCGTCGGCGTTTCCGTCACCGCCGTCCGTCACCGATCCGCCGGTCGCAGCGGAATCGTCCTTCGCCGCGAGGAGATGGTCCTCCGCGCCGTCGTTGGCCGCATCGGTCGCGTTCGCCGCGTTTGTATTGCCGCCGGTCGCGTCAGCAGAGCCGGTATCCCTGGTCGCCACATCCGCGCCGCCGTCCGCGTCAGCCACCCCAGTCGTCGCCTCCGCATACGGCGTCACATCCGCCGACCGGTCCGGCCCGCGTCCCGTGAACGCGAAAACGCCGACGCCCGCGAGGAGCGCGACCGCCGCGATGACAGCGATCGTTGTTCGTTTTGAGCGCATTATAGTTCCTCCTTCATTTTGCTCGTTCGGATTCCGCCGCGCTTCCATCCTACCCGACCGCCCGGCAAAAAGCAAGATAAAAATGACAGCAATGGAAATTACAGGGAGCACACAACGACCCCCGCCCCGCCCCCTCGCACACCTCGTCATTCTCTCCGCGCGCTCCTCATCAACCTACCCGCGCGCCCCTCAAAAAACTCTCCGCCCGCCCCGATTTTCCGCTGGCGTTCGCGCCGTTTTCATACTATAATGATTTGGTGTGTTGTAGTTGAACAGGGGGACCTTATCCATGCAAAAACTCGGATTCAGCGCGGAAAAATACATCGAAGAACAGAGCAAATACATCCTCGAACGCATCCAGGGCGCCGATTCGCGCCTCTACCTCGAATTCGGCGGGAAGCTCGTGTCCGACAAACACGCCGCGCGCGTGCTGCCTGGCTTCGACGAGAATGCGAAGATCAAGCTCCTCCAGAAACTGAAGGACCAGGCCGAGATCATCATCTGCGTCTATGCCGGCGACATCGCGACCTCGAAGACGCGCGCCGACTTCGGCATCACCTACGACCTCGAGGTTCTGCGCCTGATCGACACGTTCCGTACCTACGGCCTCTCGATCAACAGCGTCGTGATCACGCGCTTCGAGGACGAACCGGCCGTCCACTCCTTCATCAACCGCCTGAACCGCCGCGGGATCCGCACCTACACCCACCGCTTCACCAAAGGCTATCCGACCGACGTCGACCGCATCGTCTCCGACGAGGGCTACGGCGCGAACCCGTACATCGAGGTCACAAAGCCGCTCGTCGTCGTGAACGGCCCCGGCCCCGGCTCCGGCAAGCTCGCGACGTGCCTCTCCCAGCTCTACCACGAGCAGCGTCTCGGCCGGACGGCGCGCTACGCGAAGTTCGAGACGTTCCCGGTCTGGAACCTGCCGCTGAAGCACCCCGTCAACCTCGCCTACGAAGCCGCCACGATCGACCTGAAGGACGTCAACATGATCGACAACTTCCACCTCGAAGCGTACGGCATCCCGGCGGTCAACTACAACCGCGACCTTGAGGCCTTCCCCGTCGTGAAGCGCATCATCGAACGCATCACCGGCGCGGAATCCGAATACAAGTCGCCGACCGACATGGGCGTGAACCGCGTCGGATTCGCGATCACCGACGACGAGGTCTGCCGCGAGGCCGCCTCCCAGGAGATCATCCGCCGCTATCTCGCCGCGCTCGTCGACTACAAGAAGGGCCGCATCGAAGCCGAATCGCTCGAACGCGCGAAGATCCTGATGGACGACATCGGCAGGACCGTCGAGGACCGCCCCGTCGTGAAGCCCGCCCGCGATTACGCCGAGTACAAGCGCTCTCTCAACGCGAAGTACGAGAACGTCGTCGTGATGGCGATCGAGCTGCCCGACGGCCGCATCGTCACCGGACGGAGCTCCCGCCGCATGGTCGCCGCCGGCGCGCTTCTTCTGAACGCCGTCAAGACGCTCTGCGGATTCCCGGACCAGCTCATGCTCATCACCCCCGAGGTCCTGCGGATCATCCAGCACCTCAAGGGCGAAGTGTTACATAATGAAAAGACCTCCCTCACCGCGAACGAGGTGCTGATGGCTCTGACGATCTCCGCCGCGAACAACCCGGCCGCCCAGATGGCCGTCGACCGCCTCGTCGATCTGAAGGGCTGCCGCGCCCACTGCACGGCCATCCTCTCCGACAGCGACTCGAAGGTCCTCCGCGACCTCGGCATCGACGCGACGTGCGATCCGGAGTATGCGACGAACAACCTGTACAATATCTAAATAACAATAAGCGAAATACACACGCCGCCCGCGCCCGGAACCGTCCCGCGCGGGCGGTTTTTTCTAATGCAGAT
>JAEEUO010000230.1 GCA_016286935.1 Bacillota bacterium
CGACGAGAGGATGTCGCGAACCTCCGGGTCTTCGAGCGCCTTCAGCATCGGCACGCCCTTCAGCCCCGCCATCGCGCGGATCCGTTCGACGGATTTGTCGCCGATCGACCGCTTCGGTTCGTTGATGATCCGCGAAAGAGCGATATCGTCCGCGGGGTTGTTCACAAGGCGCAGATACGCCATCAGATCGCGGATCTCCTTGCGGTCGTAGAAGCCGAGGTCGTTCACGAGGCGGAACGGGATGCCCTGGGAGCGGAAGACCTCCTCAAAGCGGCGCGACTGGGCGTTCGTGCGGTAGAGGACCGCGAAATCGCTCCACGCGAGCGAATCCGTCGCGCCGCGGCCGCCGTTGTCCTCGCGCCGCACGCGGTCCGAGAGCGGGCTCTTTCCGAACAGGAGCTGGATCTCCCGCGCGACGTAGCGCGCCTCGTCCCAGTCGTCGTCCGCGCGGTAGTAGCGGATCTTCTCGCCGGAGGCGCGGCTCGTCCAGAGCTTCTTTTCCTTGCGCGAGTTGTTGTTTTTGATGACGGAATAGGCCGCGTCGAGGATGTTGCCGTACGAGCGGTAGTTCTGTTCGAGCTTGATCACCTTCGCGTTCGGAAAGTCCTTCTCGAAGTTGAGGATGTTCGAGATATCGGCGCCGCGCCATTCGTAGATGCACTGGTCGTCATCGCCGACGACGACGATGTTCCGGTTCTTCGCCGCAAGCATCTTCACGAACTCGTACTGCATCTTGTTCGTGTCCTGGTATTCGTCGACCATCACGTAGCGGAAGCGGTTCTGGAGCCGTTCGAGGACCTCCGGCTCGCGCTTCAGAAGGATCACGGCCTTCCACAGAAGGTCGTCGAAGTCCATCGCGTTGTTCTTCGCGAGCGCTTTCTGGTAGGCGTCGTAGACGTCCGCGATCAGCTTCCCGCGCGAGGTGTTGCCGATCTCGGCCGCGATGCGCTCGGGTCCCTTTCCGTCCTCCTTATAATGAGAGATCACGCCGAGGAAGAACGCGGGGGTATACGTCTTCTCGTCGATGTTCTTCGCGCGGAGGACCTGTTTCATGAGGACTTTCTGGTCGGTCGTGTCGTAGACCGCGAAGTTCTTGTCGTAGCCGATCCGGTCGGCGTAGAGCCGGAGCACGCGCAGGCACGCGGAGTGGAAGGTCAGGAGCCACATGCCGGTCGACGGGCCGCCGATCAGGCTCTCGACGCGGTCGCGCATCTCGCCCGCGGCCTTGTTCGTAAACGTCACCGCGAGGATCTCCGACGGCCAGACGTGTTTCTCGCGGATGAGCCACGCGATCCGGCTCGTCATCGCGGCGGTCTTTCCGGAGCCGGCGCCCGCGAGGATCAGAAGCGGGCCGTCGAGATGGGTCGCGGCCGCGTACTGTTCGGGATTCAGTTTTTCGAGATAGGGGATCGTGTTTGCCATAGTACGATCATTATACCATGCGGGACCCCTCTTCGGGATTCTTTTCGCGCCTCCGAAAAAACTTTTCGACATCGTTCCCTCAAAATGGTATATTGGACACGTACCAAAGGAGACAAGCATGCGCATCTACCTGATCCGCCACGGCCAGACCGACTGGAACGTGGCCAAAAAAATACAGGGGACGACGAACATCCCCCTCAACGCGACCGGCATCGAACAGGCGCACGCCGTCGGCCGCATGTTTGCCGAAAAGAGCGACGAGTACCCGATCGACTACCTCTACACGAGCTTTCTCGACCGCGCGCACGTCACGGCGGACATCATCGGCGAACACATCGGCCTTCCCGCGGCCGTCGCGGACGGCGTCCATGAACTCGACCTCGGCGGATTCGAGGGCCTTACGTGGGCGGAGGCGGAGGCGAAATACGGCCCCGTCTACTACGCGTGGTTCGAAAACCGCCAGTTCGCGAAGACGCCCGACGGCGGCGAAGCGTACCGCGACGCGTACGACCGCTGCCACACGGCCGTCCGCAGGCTTGCCGCCCTCCATCCCGACGCGCGCGGGATCGCGATCGTCAGCCACGGCGGCACGATCTTCGCGACGATCGCGGCGATCACCGACACGGATTTCGACCACATGGAAAAGTATCCGATCGGCAACCTCTCCGTCGCCGTGACCGAGTACGATCCGAAGTCCGACGGCTGGGAATTCATCACGATCGACAACGACGCGACGCCGGCGAACTCGACGACGGTGATGCGGTAAACAACGGAATGATCAAAAAAGAACCGGCCACGCCGGTTCTTTTTTCATGCGTTTGTTCGATCTCTTTCTACTGGGTCGCCTTCCTCTTCAGCCGGTAGATCCGCTTTTGTGCGCCGTCCTCGGCCGTCACGATCCCGTCGCGGACGAGCTCCGCGAGGTAGTCGCCCGCGCGGAACGTCGCCGTCTCGATGTGGTCCGCGATCTCATGCGCGGTCGCGGAGGCATGGTCGGTCAGGTATTCGATGATCATCTGTTTTTTGATCGCCTTGATCGTTTCCTTCCGGGCCTTGTCATTCTCGCGTTCCGGCGAGGCGCCGCCCTCCGGCGGGCGGAAACAGAGCGTCAAAACCGTCCGGTCGGGCCGGAACGACTGCGCGATCGACGGCTCCGCCCATCCCTGCTCGTGCCAGACGCGGAACAGGTTCGGGATGCCGCTGCCCGAGCGGTCGCCGATGCCGATCCTGTTGAAGAGCTTCATCACGATCCCGTTGCGCGGGTCCGAAAGGCCGCCGCTCCTGACGCGGTCGATGGCGATGCGGAAGAGGCCGGGGTTTTCCATCGTGACGGTGTCGGCCGTCCGCGTGACCGTGACGCCGCCCGTTCCGAAATAA
>JAEEUO010000231.1 GCA_016286935.1 Bacillota bacterium
ATGACGTTCATGACCTCGGAGACGTTCGCCTTCGGACGGCGCTTGTCAACGATTGCGAGCGTCGCGTCGAGCGGTTCCGCCATCGCGCGGGCGCGGGAGACGGAGCCGTGGTCCGGAGAGACGACGACGAGATCGGGGATCTTCTTCTCCAGATAGTATTTCGTGAGGATCGGCTGACCGTGGAGGTGGTCGACGGGGATGTCGAAGTAGCCCTGGATCTGGGCGGCGTGGAGGTCCATTGTGATGATGCGGTCCGCGCCGGCGACGGAGAGGATGTTCGCGACGAGCTTCGAGGTGATCGGGTCGCGCGGTTTGGCCTTGCGGTCCTGACGGGCGTATCCGTAATACGGGATGACGGCGGTGATCCGTCCGGCGGAGGCTCTGCGCATCGCGTCCATCATGATGCAGATCTCCATCAGGTTGTCGTTGACGGGGTCGTTCGTCGAGTTGACGATGTAGCAGTCACATCCGCGAACCGTTTCGTACAGGGAGACGGAGATCTCGCCGTCGCTGAACTTCGTGACCTGAGCGTTGCCCAGATTCTTTCCGAGAATCTTCGCAATGTCCTCCGCAAGCGCGCGGTTGGAATTGCCCGTGAAAATCTTCATATCCGCGAATGAACCGTTCATTTCAAGTTGCCCCTCCTTGGTGAGCCGTGCGGGAATAGCCCGCAAAAAACACATTCCTCTAATCATAGTATACCACTAAAAAAAACGCCCTTCAACCGAAGAACGTTTTGTTTTGGATCGTTATCGAAAGTTCCTTTGGGGGAGCTCAGTCTTCGGCCGGTTCTTCCGGCGGCAGTTTTTCAAATGCCGAAAAAACAGCTTCCTTGATCTTGTTGCGGAACTCGGACGTCAGCGGGTGAGCAACGTCCCGGAAATCGCCGCCCGCCATTTTGCGGCTCGGCATCGCAATAAACGGTCCGTTCTGCCCTTCGATGATCTTGATGTCGTGGACAACGAATTCATCGTCGAATGTTACGGATACGGATGCGATCATCTTTCCCTCGTCGTGAATCCTGCGAATGCGCACATCGGTAATCTGCATGTCAATACCGTCCCTTTCGTTAATTCTGCGCGTGTTCGGGTCCAACTAAGATGTCACAAAACCTTTAGGTAGTTTAAGTATAAAGGGCATTCATCGGGCGCGCAAGTGATTTTTTGGAGCATTGCATACAATTCCGCCCGTTTCCGCGCTTTTCTGCCGGAAACCGTGCAAAAGCACACACGGTATGGTATACTCATGTATTGAAAAAGCGAAAAAACACCGTTTCGGAGGCATCTTATGAAAGAACTCTCCCAATACCATCACATCCACTGCATCGGGATCGGCGGCATCGGCCTTTCCGCCATCGCCGAGATCCTTCTGGCGCGCGGCTATTCCGTCAGCGGTTCCGATATGAAGGAAAGCGATATGACCGAGAAGCTCCGTGCCGCCGGCGCTACCGTCGCGATCGGCCACGCGGCGGAGAACGTGGCGGGCGCCGATCTCGTCGTCTACTCGAACGCGATCCCCGACGACAATCCGGAGATGAAGGCCGCCCGCGAAGCCGGCATCGAATGCGTGACGCGCGCGACCGCCCTCGGCGTTCTGATGGCCGAATGCAGGGAATCGATCGCCGTTTCCGGCACCCACGGCAAGACGACGACGACCTCGATGATCTCGCTCCTCCTCGACCACGCCGGCTACGATCCGACGATCCTCGTCGGCGGCAACCTCGGCGAGATCGGCGGAAACTGCAAGGTCGGCGGGAAGGACTACTTCATCACCGAGGCATGCGAATATATGGACAGCTTTCTCCAGCTCCGCCCGAAGACCGAGATCATCCTCAACATCGACTCCGACCATCTCGATTACTTCAAGGACATCGACCACATCGTCCGCTCGTTCGACGCCTTCGCGCGCCTCGTGCCCGAGGACGGCCTCGTGATCGCGTTCGCCCAGAACCCGTTCGTCGCGTCGATCCTTTCGGGCCTCTCCTGCCGCGTGCTGACGTTCGGCTTCATGGACAGCTGCGACTACTACGCGAAAAACATCACGTTCAGCTCGACCGGCATGCCCGCGTTCGACCTCTGCTTCCGCGGCGAGAAGCTCGCGCGCTTACAGCTCTCCGTTCCCGGCGAGCACAACATCGCGAACGCCCTCGCGTCGGCCGCCTGCGCAAGGACGCTCGGCGTCCCGATGTCCGTCATCTCCTCGACGCTCGAGAGCTACAGCGGGACCGCCCGCCGGTTCGACGTCCTCGGCGTGACGACGACGGGCGTGAAGATCGTCACCGACTACGGCCACCATCCGACCGAGATCAAGGCGACGCTCAACGCCGCCGGCAACGTCCCCCACAAGGACGTCTGGTGCATCTTCCAGCCCCACACCTACACGCGGACCCGCGCCCTCTTCCACGACTTCACGAACGCGTTCGACGCGGCCGACCACCTCATCCTCGCGAAGATCTACCCCGCCCGCGAGAAGGACATCTACGGCGTTTCGTCCCTCGATCTCGAGCAGGAGATCATCCGCACCCACCCCTCGAAGGACGTCCGCTACATCGAAGAATTCGACGACATCGCCCGGACCGTTCTCGCCGAGGCGAAGCGCGGCGACCTCGTCCTCGTCATGGGCGCCGGCGACATCGACCGCGTCGGCGACCGCATATTGGCACTCGATCAGTCCCGCACCCGCTTCCCGCACGGGATCGGCGTCTTAGGAGACCTGTAATGACCCCGAACAACTATACGATCCGCCCGGAGACGCCGGGCGACCGCCGCGCGGTCGAAGAACTCATCCGCGA
>JAEEUO010000232.1 GCA_016286935.1 Bacillota bacterium
GATGAAGGCGTTCCCGAGGCCCACCCACGTCGACGCGAGACCGAAGTTCCAGCCGAACTGGCCCGCGTAGCCGACGAAGATGACGGCGGAGAAATACGACGTTCCGTAGGCGAAGGCGCTGAGCCACGGTCCCACGGAACGGGAACCGAGCACGAATCCGTTGATGTCGCTCGCGTGCTTCTTATAGCGCACGCCGATGAGGACCATGACGGCGAAGAAGCAGACGATCAGTATGAGTGTGAGGATCGAGACGGTATCCATTTTCGTATTTCTGCCTTTCCTGTTTCACCCTTCCCGTTCCGGAAAGGGGCATCGTTTATTTGACAGCGGGGAGTGTGGAGACGCTCGCGGCGATCTCCTCGTCGGTCGGGATGTAGTCGGTCATCACGCCGTCGTGGAAGTTCTGGTAGGCCACGAGGTCGAAGTAGCCGGTTCCGGTGAGGCCGAAGACGATCGTCTTCGCTTCGCCCGTTTCCTTGCACTTGAGCGCTTCGTCGATCGCGACCTTGATCGCGTGGGAGCTTTCGGGGGCGGGGAGGATGCCTTCGACGCGGGCGAACTGTTCGGCCGCCTTGAAGACGTCGGTCTGGACCGCGGAGACGGCTTCCATATACCCCTCGTCGTAGAGTTCGGAGAGGATCGAGCTCATGCCGTGGTAGCGGAGGCCGCCGGCGTGGTTCGGCGCGGGGATGTAGTTCGAGCCGAGCGTGTACATCTTCGCGAGCGGGCAGACCATGCCGGTGTCGCAAAAGTCGTAGGCGTAGACGCCGCGGGTGAGGCTCGGGCAGGAGGCCGGTTCGACGGCGATGATGCGAACGTCGGACTTGCCCTGAAGCTTGTCGCGCATGAACGGGGCGATGAGGCCGCCGAGGTTCGAGCCGCCGCCGGCGCAGCCGATGATGATGTCGGGGGTGATGTTGTACTTCTTCAGCGCCGCTTCGGTCTCGAGGCCGATGATCGACTGGTGGAGCAGGACCTGATTCAGGACGCTGCCGAGCACGTAGCGGTAGCCGGGCGTCGAGGTCGCGACTTCAACGGCTTCGGAGATCGCGCAGCCGAGGCTTCCGGTCGTTCCCGGATGCATCTCGAGGATCTTGCGGCCGATCGCGGTATTCATCGACGGCGACGGGGTGACGTCCGCGCCGTACGTCCGCATGACTTCGCGGCGGAACGGCTTCTGTTCGTAGCTGACCTTGACCATGTAGACCTTGCAGTCGAGGCCGAAGAACGAACACGCCATCGAGAGGGCGGTGCCCCACTGGCCGGCGCCCGTTTCGGTCGTGACGCCCTTGAGGCCCTGCTTCTTCGCGTAATAGGCCTGGGCGACCGCGGAGTTGAGCTTGTGGGAGCCGGAGGTGTTGTTGCCTTCGAACTTGTAGTAGATCTTCGCCGGAGTGCCGAGCGCCTGTTCGAGGAAATACGCGCGGACGAGCGGAGACGGACGGTACATCTTGTAGAACGAGAGGATCTCGTCAGGGATCGGGAAGTATTCGGTGTCGTTGTCGAGTTCCTGTTTGATCAGCTCCTCGCAGAAGACGGGAGCGAGTTCCTCCGCCTTCATCGGCTGGCCCGTTCCGGGGTTGAGCAGCGGCGCGGGTTTCGTTTTCATCGCCGAGCGAAGGTTGTACCATGCCTTCGGCATCTCTTCTTCGGTAAGGTAGATCTTATAGGGGACTTCGTTGATAGACATGGCCTTTCTCCTTTCTGCTGAAAGCCTAAAAAAGAAGCGGTACAGGTTAATCTGTACCGCCTTGGGATCGTGTGTTTTCTTCTTCGACACGCTCACGCACTACAAACTAACCGAACCTCAGGGTTTGGTAAAGCCGTACCACCAGTAAGCGTAAGCGTTGAAGTGTTTCATCGGGTTCTCCTTTACGAAATGTAAAAAGATAGTCCTATTAAACGTCAGTTTCCGCCGGCTGTCAAGGGGGTATAGCGAAATATTCTGACGATTTCACAAGTATACAATTTCACAAAAGGAAAAGGGAGCGGTCCTCCGCCCCCTTTCCGGCATGTTTCTCTTTGTTATTCCGCTTTCGAGAATTCGTCTTTTCCGGCGCCGCAGAGCGGGCAGACGAAGTCGGCGGGGAGGTTTTCGAACTTCGTTCCGGGGGCGATGCCTTCATCGGGCGCGCCGGCTTCTTCGTCGTATTCCCAGCCGCAGAGGTCGCATACGTATTTCATTTCGATTCTCCTTTCGTATCCAGAGGTGGTGGATTCCGGTCTTTGTCCGCCGAAGCGGGTGTATTCATTATACCGTATAACCGGTCCCGATGAAAAGCGCTATTTTGCGTCCGGTGTCGTCCGTCACGGTCACTTCGTAGACGCATGTCGTGCGGCCGCTTTTCACGCGAACCGCCGAAGCGATGAGCCGGCCGCCCTTCACGCCGCTCAGGTATTCGATCGAGGAATGAAGGCCTACGGTCCCCTTTCGCGCATGATTCGAGGCGACAGCGAACGCGAAATCCGCAAGCGTGAACGTTACGCCGCCCATGACGCCGCCGACCGCGTTGCGATGCTCCGGCCGGATCGTCATCGAGCAGACGCAGACGTCGTCCGTCAGCTCGTCGACCGTCATCCCGTTCACCGTCGCGAAGCGGTCTGCTTCAAAGTATTTCCGCGCCTCGTCAATGCTTGCAAACGCGCCCATTTCATCTCTCTTTCCTGATCGAACGGCCTCCTTTCGTCCGGGAGGAACCCGTTCGTACGCGATACGGGATGGTTATTTCTTTGTGTAGTCGTAGAAGCCCTTGCCGGCGTTGACACCGGTCTC
>JAEEUO010000233.1 GCA_016286935.1 Bacillota bacterium
TGATCGTCGAGGTCTTCCGCTCGGTCGTCACGACCGTCCGGACCTCGGTGTAGTCTTTCGAATGTTCCGCGCGATCGACGGTATCGGTCGTATCGGACGTGATCTCTTCGCTCTCCGAGATCGTCGGAGCAAGGCGCATCGTCAGCTCGTAATCGTCGCTCGAAAGCCTGATGGAGAGGATCCCGCCGCTGCTCATCTCGTATTCGCCGTTCACGGTGAGCGCGGACGCATCGACGCCGGTCGCGGAATGGGTCAATCGGAACGTTCCGCTTTCGGCATGGCCTTCCCGCATCGACGCGGCGAACGCGGCGTCGGTGTTGCAGATCGCGTAACCGGTATCGATCCCGAACAGAAGCGCCACGGCCCGCGACGTCAAAAAGCTCCGCGTCGGCTCATCGACCATGACAGAGGCCGATCCTCCGTTCCGGGTATCGCTCGGCTGAGATCCTTCGCCGTTGTTGATGACCGTCCGGTAGTCCCAGTCCGTCGTCGTCTGGGGGACACCCTTATTGACGACCTCGTGCTGAAGAACGTCGTTGGTGACCGTGCAGGGGGTCCGGGTGGTCTCCGTACAGATCCGGACGCGTTCGATCGTGATCGGGCCGGCGGAGGAGAAACGGTCCGCGAGAAGTTCCGCCGCGGACGTCACGCTGTAGTAGCGCCGGTCCATCTCGGCCGTATTCGCGATCCGTCCGGCTGACGCCGTTCCCGCCGTCAGCACGACGGCGCCCAGAACGGCGCACACGAGAAACAGGAGCAGCGCCAGTGAAAGCGATGCTCCCCGTTCGGATCGGGTCTTGTTTTTGATTGTCCTGAGGAGTTCGTTCATATCGGGTCAATTTCATCAAGTGACAAAAATACGTATATAATATAGCATAAAAAACCACTGAATACAATGTAAATGATAAACGCATGAAAAAACCGCCGCGCCCCGTTCGGGGCGCGGCAGGCTTCGTTTGTCAAAACTGTTTTCCGGTGATTATTCTTCGGGCTGAGCGACGACGATCTCGCTCTGGCAGTTGCGGACGACGGAAGCGATGCCCTTCTTCGCGCTCGCCATGGCCTTGTAGCCTTCGGAGACGAGGATGATCTCGCCGTTACCGGCTTTCAGGCGCCAGCGATATTCGCCTCTCTTGTCCTGATAGATCTCGAATTTCGGGTTCTTCGCGGATTCGCCCTTGACCTGGTTTTCGATGTTGGCGGCGAGAGCGCTCTTGCCGACGCTGGCGACGCCGTTGCGGGCGGCCGATTCGGTCGTGTAGACTTCGGAAGTGCCGATGACTTCGTTGTTGCCGGCCTTCAGAACGAACATCACGCCGTTCTTTGCGGGTTTGATGACAAATTTGCCCATAATTGACCTCCTTCAGTCAGGAATGAACTGATTTTTCTTTATGGTATCAAAGTCCGGCACAAATGTAAAGAGTCCGGCACAAAAAAAACGGAGTCCGGCACAAAAAACCGGCGGCCCCCTTGAGGCCGCCGGTCTTCGGTCCATTTGAAGTTATTCTTCGGTCTTCAGACCTTCGATGTTGTGGCGCTTCGCGCAGAACGAGCAGAGGCGCGTACGGCCGGCGGCGATGGCCTGGTCGACGGTGCCGATCGTCAGCGTGTCGGACTGGTTCAGGGACGAGCAGTACACCGGTTCTCCGGCAGCATCGTAGTCCACGATGTGGTAGACCTTGCCGAACGGAGCCCAGACGACCTGTTCTTCGCCGAACACCGCTTCCGCGGCGGTCTGTTCCTCGACCGAGATCGGGTTCCAGTCGTAGCTCGCGGCGCCGCCGATCACGAGCGCGACGAGCGCGGCGATCAGGGCGACGGTCTTGGTCTTCTTGTCGACGTTCTTGTTCGTCAGGAGAAGGATGATGAACGGGATGAACGCGAACGCGCACACGACGACGCCCATGTTGTTCCACAGCCAGAATTTGAATTTGTTCTTCTCGGAGGCGGGCTGGATGTGGTTTGCCTTCTTCCAGAGCTGGGCACCGATGATCACGCAGATCAGGTCAAGGACGAGGAAGATGATGAGCTGGACGAGGGAGCTGCCGATGTGGATGTTGATCTTTCCGAGCAGCACGAGCAGAGCAAGGACTTCAAACGCGATCGCGACGACCCAGAGGATCACGGCGCCGACGCGGAGACCGGACGCGTTGCCGACCGGCTTCGCCGGCTTTACGGTCTTTGCGTTCTTGAGTTTT
Source organism: Bacillota bacterium (assembly GCA_016286935.1). Classification (GTDB taxonomy): domain Bacteria; phylum Bacillota; class Clostridia; order Peptostreptococcales; family Anaerovoracaceae; genus JAEEUO01. The sequence goes on from JAEEUO010000233.1 coordinate 2,199, forward strand.
TCGTCGCTGTCAGCAGAGACGATCGTTTTTTTCTTTTGTTCCGCCATAGTTATCGTTACCTCCTAAACGGATTTTTTGAATGATACCGCACTTATTGTACACGATTTTTTGCAATATGTCCCGTTTTCTTGCTTTTTTTTTGCGCGTGTCCTATAATCTTTTTGTCAATTACTTCTGCAAACGGAGGATTACGTTATATGGATATCAATTCCCTTCTTTCGACCATGCTTTCATCCGGCAGCGTCAACGGGATCTCCCAGCTGACCGGTTCTTCCAACCAGGACGTCACGAACGTTCTCGTTTCCGCTCTTCCGTCGCTCCTCGGCGGTGCGGGAATGCAGGCGACGGCGGAAAACTCCGGCTTTGAGCAGGCCCTCTACTCCCACGCCCAGGAAGACACCTCGAACATCGCGAACTTCATGTCCGGCGTCGATATGAAGGACGGCTCGAAGATCCTCGGCCACCTTCTCGGCGCGAACACGACCGCCACGACGAACGCGGTCGCCGCGAATACCGGCGTCTCGAAACGGTCCACCGCCTCGATCCTTTCGGCGGCGGCTCCGCTTCTGATG
>JAEEUO010000234.1 GCA_016286935.1 Bacillota bacterium
CGTCGGTCAGTTCCGTGCCGAGCCATTTGTCGAGGCCCTTCACGTACGGGACCTCCTCCATTACCTTCATGCCGATCGCGGAGCCGAGCAGCTGGGCCTCCGGCTTCTTCTCGCATTTCACCTCGACGACCCACGTCGCCTTCCTCCCCTCGTCGGTCAGGAAGCCGAATTCCGGCACGAAGCCGGCGATCGAGCCGAAGAGCTCGAAGATGCCGGAGTTGCGGTTGCAGCGCGCGCCGAGGACCGAGTTCGCGTAGACGACGGCAGACGATTCGGCCCACGAGAGAACGTCGCCTTTTTTCGGTTTGTTGCCGACCTCGTCGAGATAGCACGTGCACGTATAGCCGTCGTCGTCCGTCACGCCGAGCTTCTTCAGCTGCTCCTCATTACGGGCCTGTTCGGTGTACATGATCTTGTCGAATACGAGGTTTTCGAGGAACGACGCGGGGACGTTCTTATCGATCGGACGCGGATCGGCGGTGAATTTCTGGCCGTTCACGAGTCCGGCGTCGATGATCTCGTCGTAGAGGTCATAGACGGGTTTGATGGCCTTCAGGCCGAAGCTGATGACGGTATGGCCGAGTTTGCTCGTCACGGGGACCATGCGTTCCGCGCCGAACGCCTCTCCGTACATGACGAGCGACTTCACGATCTTCGCCATCGTTTCGCCTTTGGCGCCGTCGAGGAGCGCCTGTTGTTCTTTCGTGAGAATCATGGTGTCTTTCTCCTTTGTGCGACTGTAACGGACGGGGGCGGGGCTTTTCGTATGATGAAACAGGGTTATCAGATCGTATGGATGAGCAGGTTCTGGACGGGCTTCGGCTCGAAGCACGTCGACTTCGGAGGCATCGTCAGCCCGCAGTCGGCGACCTCGTGGATCTCGCGCATCGTGACGGGGAACGTCGCGAACGCGACCTTCATCCCGCGGTGGGTCATCGCCTGAAGGCCCGCGAGGCCGCGCATCGCGCGCAGGAACGTGATCCGCTCGTCGTGGGTCGGATCGTCGATGCCGAGGATCGGGCCGAGGATCTTATCCTGGAGAACGGAGACGTCGAGCGCGACGACGGGATCGGACGCGTCGCGTTCACCGGTGTAGCGGAGGCGGTACCATTCGTCGTCGAGGACCATCGCGAATTCACCGCGCGCGGCGGGACGGTACGGCGCGTTTCCGACGCATTCCGTCTCGAACGAGGCCGCGCGGAGTTTTTCCAGAAGTTCCGCTTTTGAGAGGCCGTTGAGGTCCGTCACGGCGCGGTTGAAATCGAGGATGAGCATCTCCTCCGACGGGAAGATCGCGGCCATGAAGTATTGGGCGCGCGGGTTCTTCGACCGCTTCGCGTACGCCGCGGACGCGGCGATGCGGTGGTGGCCGTCGCAGATGTAGAGCGCCTCGACGGTCCGGAAGAACAGCTGGAGCTCCTCGGTCAGAAGGCCGTCGTCGATCGCCCAGATCTGGTGGATCGTGTCGTCCTCGCCCGCGAAATCGTAGAGTGGAGCGTGGGCCTTCGCGTAGTCGCGGACGCCCGGGAGCGGCCGCCCGACGGAATCGTACGTCAGGAGCGTCGGCTCGATGTTGCCGCGGAATTCGTCGATCAGGCGGGCCTGGATATCGACCTTCGCGGGGCGGATCAGCTCGTGGCGCTTGATCGTCCCCTCGTCGTAGCCGTCGACGTTGACGGCGGCAACGATCCCGGTCTGTTCGTGGCCGTCGCGGATCATGCGGTAGATGTAGAAGCACGGCTCGGGGTCGCGCAGGTACACGCTCGCCGCGGCGGCGGCGGAGGCGGGCAGCGTCTCGGGGATCGGGTTCGTGGCGGAGATGTCGATGCGGTCGGGGGACAGGCGCAGCGCGGGGAACGGGCGGACGATGGGCATGGATCGGTTCCTCTCTTGAAACGGCGGTTGGCGGAAACGGGCGGTCTTTTACCAGAGGCTCGTCAGAAGGTCGGTGTACGCGGACGGGTCCTCGACGGGCATGCCGGCGATCATCATCGCCTGGGTATAGAGGATCTCGCAGTATTTCTTCGCCTTCTCGGGATTGATCACGCGGACGTTCTCGATCGCGCGGAAGGCGGCGTGGTTCGTGTTGATCTCAAGGATGCGCTTCGCCTTGACGGGCATCTCCTGGCCGACGGCCTTGAAGTAGCGCTCCATCTCGAACGTCACGCCGTCGCCGGAGCTCATACAGACCGGATGGGAGATCAGCTTGTTCGAGGCCCTGACCTCGTCGACCTTGTCGCCGAGGGCGTTTTTGATGAAATCGAGCGTGTCGCGGTAGAGACCGCTCTCGTCGGGCTTGTCCTTCTCCTTGTCCTCCGGAAGCTCGAGATCGCCGTCGAGCGCGCTGCGGAACGGCTTGTCCTTGTAGTTGCGGAACATGTCGGCGACGAACTCGTCCATCGGCTCCGTGAAGTAGAGGATCTCGAAATCGCGGTCCTTCAGGATCTCGGTCTGGGGCTTCCGGTCGATCGCCTCGACCGTCTCGCCGGCCGCGAAGTAGATGTATTTCTGGTCGGGCTTCATCCGGCTGAAATACTCCTCGAGCTTGACGAACTTCTTCTCCTTCGACGAGTAGAACATCAGAAGGTCCTCGAGCTGGTCCTTCTTCGCGCCGTAGTCCTCCAGGCAGCAGACCTTGATCTGGCGGCCGAATTCCTTCCAGAACGCCTCGTAGCTTTCGCGGTCGTCGGCGAGCATTTTATCGAGCTCCGCGCGGATCTTCTTTTCGAGGTGGGCGCCGATCGATTTCAG
>JAEEUO010000235.1 GCA_016286935.1 Bacillota bacterium
TACACGGAGACGTCGTCCATCAGCGCGCGCACGACCGAAAGGCCGAGGCCGTCCTGTTTCGTGCACTCGACGCACGGATCCTCCTCGACCTCGAACCGGCAGCCGCCGTCGCGGTCGATCACCGAGATCACGAGCCGGTCCTTCTTCACGTCGCACGTCACCTCATAGAGGCCGAGGCCGGCCGCGCCCGGGCAGATCGCCTTCGAGCACGCCTCCGAGACGGCCATCTTGACGTCCTCGATCGCGTCCACGTCGAACCCCATGTCGGCCGCGATCATCGAGATCGCGATCCGCACCGTGCCGATGTATTCCGGCTTTCCCGGAACGATGAATTTCAGCGTATCGTTCATAGTGGTCTCCTTTTGTGCAGGCGGCGGAACCGTTGTCCGCGCTGCGTTACAGCAGGCTGAGCTGTTCGTCGTCCGGCGCGTCCTTCGCGGGCTTCGCCGGGGCGGCGGCCGGCGCTGGCTCATCGTCCGCGGGCTGTTCGTCCTCGCGGACGGCCTTCGCCATCGCGATGATCTCCGCGTCTTCCCCGACGCGCATGATGCGGACGCCCTGGGTCGCGCGGGAGAGGCGCGAGACGTCGCTCGCCGGGACGCGGATGATGACGCCGTCGGAGTTGATGAGCAGGATCTCGTCGTCCTCCTTGACGGACATGCCGCCGATCAGGTAGCCGGTCTTGTCGAACTTCGATTTGTCGTAGGTCAGGAGGCCCTTTCCGCCGCGGGACTGGAGCTTGTATTCCTTGACGGACGTCCGCTTGCCGTAGCCGCGGGACGTGCAGACGAAGAGCTCCTCGTTCTTTTCCGCGAGCTCCATCGCGACGACCTCGTCGTCTCCTTCGAGCTCGATCGCGCGGACGCCGGCGGCGAGGCGGCCCATCGCCCGGACGTCGTCCTCCTTGAAGGTGATGCATTTGCCCTTCTTCGTGATCAGGATGACGTTCGCGGTGCCGGTCGTCTCCTTGATGCCGACAAGCGCGTCGCCTTCCTTGAGCGTGATCGCGATCAGGCCGGCCTTGCGGTTCGTGTCGAACTCGGACAGCATCGTCTTCTTGATCACGCCGCGTTTCGTGACGGCGATCAGGAAGCGCGACTGGTCGGACATGTCGCGGATCGGGATCATCGCGGTGATGCGCTCCTGCTGCATGAGCTGGAGGAAGTTGATGATCGGCGTTCCCTTCGCGGTGCGCTGGGCCTCGGGGATCTCGTACGCCTTGATCTTGAACGCCTTCCCGTAGTTCGTGAAGAACATGATGTTGTCGTGGGTCGACGTGATGAGGAGTTTTTTGATGAAGTCGTTCTCGCGCGTCGTAACGCCGGTGATGCCCTTTCCGCCGCGGCGCTGGGCCTTGTACGTGTCGAGCGGGACGCGCTTCACGTAGCCGAGGTGCGTCAACGTGATCGCGACGGCCTCCTCTTCGATCAGGTCCTCTTCGTTGAACTCTTCGGCGTCGGCCTGGATCTCGGTCCTGCGCTTGTCGGCCCATTTCGACTTGATCTCGAGGAGCTCGTCCTTCACAACGCCCATCAGGAGGTGTTCGTCCGCGAGGAGGCTCTTGAAGTACGCGATCCGTTTCTGGAGCTCGGCGTACTCGGCTTCGATCTTGTCGCGCTCAAGGCCCTGGAGGCGCTTCAGCTGCATGTCGAGGATCGCCTGCGCCTGGCGTTCGGAGAGGCCGAACCGCTTCATCAATTGTTCCTTCGCGTCGTCGTACGCTTCGCGGATCGTTTTGATGATCGCGTCGATGTTGTCGAGGGCGATGCGGTAGCCTTCCAGGATATGGGCGCGGGCTTCGGCCTTCGCGAGGTCGAAGCGCGTCCGGCGCGTCAGGACTTCTTTCTGGTGTTTGATGTACTCGACGAGGATGTCCTTCAGCGACAGGAGCTGGGGGCGTCCCTCGACGAGCGCGATCATGATGACGGAGATGTTCGACTCGAGCTCGGTGTGTTTGTAAAGGCGGTTCAGGGTGACCTGGGGGTTCGCGTCCTTCTTCAGGTCGATGACGACGCGGACCTCGCCCTTCGAGCTCTCGTCGCGGATGTCGCGGATGCCGTCGAGCTTCTTGTCCTTCACGAGCTCGGCGATGTGCTGGATCATCACGGCCTTGTTGACCTGGTAAGGCACCTCGGTCACGACGATCGAGACGGAGCCGCGGGAGCCCTCCTCGATCGACGTCTTCGCGCGGACGGTGACCTTGCCCTGGCCCGTCCGGTAGGCTTCCTTGATCGCGCCCTTTCCGATGATCGTCGCGCCCGTCGGGAAGTCGGGGCCTTTGATGTAGTGCATCAGCTGGTCGACGGTCATGTCGGGATCGTCGATGAGCTTCACCGTTCCGTTGATGACCTCGCCGAGGTTGTGGGGCGGGATCGACGTCGCCATGCCGACCGCGATGCCGTTCGAGCCGTTGACGAGCAGGTTCGGGAAGCGCGCCGGCAGAACGACCGGCTCCTTCTCCTCGCCGTCGTAGTTCGGGACGAAGTCGACGGTGTCCTTGTCGAGGTCGCGGAGCATTTCGAGCGCGAACGGCGCCATGCGGGCTTCGGTGTAGCGCGCGGCGGCCGCGCCGTCGCCGTCCATCGAGCCGAAGTTGCCGTGGCCGTCGACCATCGGGTAGCGCATGTTCCACGGCTGGGCCAGACGGACCATTGCGTCGTAGATCGACGCGTCGCCGTGGGGGTGGAATTTACCCATGACTTCGCCCGAGATACGGGCGGGTTTT
>JAEEUO010000236.1 GCA_016286935.1 Bacillota bacterium
CGCACGGTAGATCCATTCGCTCCATTCCGCGGGAAGCCAGAGGAACAGGGAGCGCACGAGCGGCGGAAGGACGGCGAGCAGGAGCGCGCCGCCGCAGACGGCCGGGGTATAGACGCGCGCGAACCGCGAGATGAAGTTCTCGGAGCGCGACTTGCGCGAGCTCGCGTTTTCGACGAGATCGAGGATCTTCGAGACCGTCGACTCGCCGAATTCCTTCGTCGTCCGGATGCGCAGAAGCCCGGTCATGTTGATGCAGCCGCTCAGGACGTCGTCGCCTGCGCGGACGGACCGGGGAACGCTCTCCCCCGTCAGCGCGACCGTATCGAGCGACGATTCGCCCTCGAGGACGACGCCGTCGATCGGCACCTTCTCGCCCGGGCGGACGACGATCACCGTTCCGACGGCCACGTCGTCCGGATCGGCCTCTTCGACCGTTCCGTCTTCCGTTTCGACGTTCGCCGAATCCGGGCGGATGTCCATCAGGTCGCTGATGTTCTTCCGGCTCCTGCCGACCGCGATGCTCTGGAAGAGCTCGCCGATCTGGTAGAAGAGCATGACGGCGACGGCCTCGACGTAATCGCCCGTCCGGAGGACGCCGATCGCGAACGCGCCGAGCGTCGCGACGGCCATCAGGAAGTTCTCATCGAAGACCTGGCCGTTTTTGATGCCCTTCGCCGCCTTGAGCAGGATATCGTACCCGACGATCGCGTACGGGATCAGATAAAGCAAAAAGCGGACGGTCCCCTCCGCCGGCAGGAAATGCAGAGCGATCAGAAGGATCGCGGCCGCAAGGATCCGTATCAGCGCTTTTTTCTGTTTCTTCGTCATGGGGATCGCCGCCTTTTTCATCGCGGCCGCGCCGGGCGGCCGCACCGTTTCGTTTACAGATAGATCTCGCAGTCGTCTTCGACCTTCTTGCAGTTCGCGAGGACGTTCCGCATGACTTCGTCCGCGTCGGCGCCCTCCTCGAACTCGACCTTCATCTTCAGCGTCATGAAGTTCACGACGGCGTCCGCGACGCCCTCGGTCTCCTTCGCCGCGACTTCCATCTTGTTCGCGCAGTTCGCGCAGTCGACTTCGATCTTGTACGTTTTCTTCATCAGGTGGCCTCTCTTTCTTAAACGATTAAACAATCGTTGAATCATCTATGATCATTATACCGCTCTTTCATCGATTGTCAACAGCCGATTCAAAAAAAGAAAAAACGGACTCCCCGCAAACCGTTTTACGGGGAGTCCGCGCTGTTATCCGTTTATCAGCGGCTGTTGCGCCATTTGATGTAGGCGTCGACGTTCTTTTCGTGTTCCGCGTACGTCGCGGCGAAGACGTGGCTTCCGTCGCCCTTCGTCGAGAGGACGTAGAAGATGTAATCCGTATCGGCCGGATTCAGCGCCGCGATCACGGACGTCTTCCGGGGCGAGCAGATCGGCCCTTCCGGGAGGCCCTTGTAGCGGTACGTGTTGTACTTGAGGTCGTACGCGCCGCCGGTCGCCGTGTAGTCGCTGTTGAGGAGCGCGCGGTTCAGGGGCGTACCGCTGACCGCGAAGCAGTAGTAGATCGTCGCGTCGATCTGGAGCTTCATATCGGCTTTGATGCGGTTGTAGATGACCGACGCGATCAACGGCCGGTCGTCCTCGCAGCCCGCCTCGGCTTCGATGAGCGACGCGATCGTGACCATCTCGCGCGTCGTATAGCCCATCGTCCGGGCCTTTTCCTGGAACTCCGCGGAGAAGATCTTGTTGAACTGCTTGAGCATGACGTTCAGAGCGCCGTGGGCGCCTTCGTCCTTGTACGTGCGGTACGTGTCGGGCATCAGGAAGCCTTCGAGGCGGTTGATGCCTTCAGGAGCGTCCTCGAGGAACCAGTAGTCGAACTTGCCGGATTCGGCCTCGCGCTCGAGGTTCTCGATCGTGTCGATGCCCTGTTCGGCGAGCGATTCGATCGTTTCGCGGACGGTCTTGCCTTCGATGATCGTGAACTGGACCTCCTCGCCCCTCTTCGGGCCTTCGACGATCACCGCCATCAGCTCGTCGACGGACATCCCGGTGTTCAGCTGGTATTCGCCCGCCTTGAACTTGCCCTTGTAGCCGAGCTGCTTCGCCCGCTGCATAAAAGCGAGGGAGTTGCGGATCAGGCCGGCGTGGTAGAGCACGGACGAGACGTTGCGGTCGCCGGAGCCGGACGGGATGACGACGGTCACGGTCTCGGGATTCGCCGTGTCCATCGGCTTGAGGTTCTTGTTCAGGAATATCTTCCAGCCGACGAAGACCGCCACGATCAGCACGGCGACGATCAGGATCGCGGCCAGCCAGCCGGAGCCGGCGGCCGCCTTGTTGTTTGCGTGTGCCATTTCTTCAAAAAACGGGCGCCGGAAGGCGCCCTTGTGCGTGGTCGATAACGGGTATCCCTCAGGCTCTGGACAGGTATTCGCCCGTGCGGGTGTCGATCTTGATCACGTCGCCGATGTTGATGAACAGGGGCACCTGGATTTCATAGCCGGTTTCAGTGGTGGCGGGCTTGAAGTTGTTGGTGGCGGTGTCGCCCTTGAAGCCGGGTTCGGTCTTGGTGATTTCCAGCTCAACAAAGTTGGGCGCTTCCACGGAGAAGGCCTGGCCCTTGAAGTAGCGGATGGTCACGGTCATGTTTTCCTTGACGAACTTGATGGCGTCTTCCACCGCGTCCTTGCCCAGAGGCATCTGCTCGAAGGTTTCGGGGTCCATGAA
>JAEEUO010000237.1 GCA_016286935.1 Bacillota bacterium
TACCACTCGAGCAGCTTCTTATCGGCTTCCTTGAAGGACATGTTCGAAGCGTAGATATAGGTGCCGCCGAGCTTGTCGGTCTTCTCGAAGATGACGGGCGTATGGCCTCTCTTCTTGAGTACGAGGGCCGACTCCATGCCGCCGATGCCGCCGCCGATGATGGCGACCTTCTTCGGGTTCTTGGTCGGGACGATCTTATACTTGTTATGCTGCATCGTGGAGGGGGTCAGCGCGCAGCGGGCGAGGTGCAGCGAGTCGTCGAGGGTCTGGGTGTTGGCCGAACTCTTGGACTTGCTGAAGCTGAAGCACGCGTTGTGGCAGTTGATGCAGGGCTTGATCTCCTCTTCGCGGCCCTCGAGGATCTTCGTGACCCATTCGGGGTCGACGAGGTTCTGGCGGGCGATGCCGACGCCGTCAAGGCGTCCCGCGGCGATCTCGACCGCGGCGTCGACCGGGTCCATCTTGCCGGCGCAGACGACCGGTTTCGTCGTGAACTTTTTAATGTGTTCGACTTCGGCGAGGTTGCAGTTCTTAGGCATATAGACCGGCGGGTGCGCCCAGTACCAGGCGTCATAAGTACCGTTGTCGCAGTCGAACATGTCGTAGCCGGCTTCCTCGAGGTACTTGATCGCGCGTTCGGATTCCGCCATATCGCGGCCGAATTCGACGAACTCTTCGCCGGGGACGGCGCCCTGGCACCAGCCCTTCGTCTTCGAGACGACGGAGTAGCGGAGCGCGACCGGGAAGTCCTTGCCGCACTCGCGTTTGATCGCCTGGACGATCTCGACCGGGAAGCGGTAGCGGTTCTCGAACGAGCCGCCGTACTGGTCGGTGCGGAAGTTCCAGTTCGCGATCGTGAACTGGTCGAGCAGATAGCCTTCATGGACGGCGTGGATCTCGACGCCGTCGACGCCGGCTTCCTGGAGGAGTTTCGCGGTCTTCGCGAAGCCCTCGACCATTTCGTGGATCTCTTCGACGGTCATCGGGCGGGATTTGAGTTCCGGATACCAGCGGTTCGGCGTTTCGGACGCGGAGGCGCAGCAGTATTCGATGTCGACGACGCCCTTCGCGACCTTGCCGAAGGCCTTGTTCTTCAGCATGTCGACGAACATCTGGTTGATGGCCATCGAACGGCCGAATCCGCCGGCGAGCTGGATGAACAGCTTCGCGCCGGTCTTGTGGAATTCGGGCATCCACGCCGCGAGTTCCTTGAACATCTGCTTGTTCTGCCAGAGCCAGTGGCGGCCGGGGATGCCCATCGTGTCGCGGACGCACTGCATGCCGGGCAGGACGAGGCCGACGTTGTTCCGGGCGCGGTTCATGAGATGGTAGGCCGCTTCCTTGTCGAAGTGACACGGTTCAAGCCAGCCAAACAGGGACGTACCGCCCATCGAAGTCTGGACGATGCGGTTTTTGATCTCTACGTTCCCGATCTTCCAGGGCGTAAAGAGAGCGCTATACTTTTCGTTCATACGGTGACCCAACCTTTCTCAAAGATGGTTATATTTTAATCGCATTAAGGAATCCCGTCAAGGCTGTATACAATACTAACCGGCCAAACGCGCGAAAAAAAGCGGAGAGGCGTTCGATCCGCCTCTCCGCGCCGTTTCCGTATGATCAGTTGAAGAACGACGACGTGTCGATCTTCTGATAGCCGCCGAAGCTCTGCTCCGTCGCGAAGACCGCGTCCGCGAGGTTCTGCCCGAGGAACGCCTTCGTGATCCCGTTCAGCTTCGCGCCCATGTCGACGTCCGCGAACCGGTCCGGATAGACGCATTTCGCGTAGTACCACGTGTTCGCGAGCGCGATCTCGTAGTTCGTATAATACGCGTTGTAGGCCATCTCGAGATAGACGCTGCCTTCCTTCCACGCCTTCACGGGATCGAGCAGCGTCTTGTCCTCCTTGAAGAGCGGTTTGATGTTCTTTACGGCCGCCGCGTCGATGAACATGATGTCGGCGTCCTTCCCGACCGCGACGAACTTCTCTGCCTCGATCTTCTGGATGCCGCCCTTTTCGAGATCCGTCACGGCGTTTTTGATGTTGGCGATCTCGAACGGCTTATAGCCCTGGGCCGTCATGAGGTGGTCGGTCGTGCCCCAGTTGCCGAGGCCGCAGATGTACACCGACGGCTTCTCCGCGTCGGGAATGTCCTTCGTGCGCTTTTGGATCTCAGCCGTTTCCGCGTCGACGAATTCGAGAAGGGCCGCCGCCCTCGCCTCCTCGCCGAAGATCCGGCCGAGGAGCGTCATCGAGCCGCGGAACTCCTCCGCGAAGACGCCCGCGGGACCCGTCCGGAGCGTCACGACCGGCACGCCGAGCTGTTCCTGGAGCGCGTTTTCCTTATCGGCGTCCTCATACTCCGAGATGACGATGTCGGGGTTGCAGGACAGGATCTTCTCGGCCTCCGCCGCCTGGGCGTTCGGTCCGCCGACGCCGCACGACGGTAGCTTTTCGAATGTGCCGCTGAACGCCAGCAGATACGGCCGCGCGACCTTGTCGAACATCTTCGGCCGGTCGGACAGCGAGAGGTTGTCGATGTCCTCGACGCCCGCGAGGAGCTGGACGTCGCCGATGTACGAATACATGCGGAGCGCGCCCGCGCCGATGCAGACGACGCGTTTGTACGAGCCCGGGGTCACGGTGATCTCGCGGCCGATCATATCGGTGAGCGTGATCTCCTCCGGCGTGTTATCGGCGGGCGGATTCGTGTCCGCCGGGC
>JAEEUO010000238.1 GCA_016286935.1 Bacillota bacterium
CAGAGAGGATCTCCGCATGCCGATCGAGCAGATGCACTACTTCACGACGGAGAACGTCAGGGATTATTCCAAGATGATCGCCGAGTGCGGCGGCGGCGGGGCGGACGTCTGCTACAGCGGACCCGGCTGGGCGGGACATATCGCGTTCATCGATCCCTGCACGCCCGAATTCGCCTGCGGCACCCTCGACGAGTTCATCGACATGGACGCGCGCATCGTCACGCTCAATCCGCTCACGATCTGCCAGAATTCGCTCCACGGCGTATTCGGCTGTTCCGGCGACCTCTCGAGCGTGCCCCCGAGAGCCGCGACGATCGGCCCCGCCGACGTGAAACGCGCCAAAGCCCGCTTCGAGATGCAGGGGATCACCACCATGGGTTCCTTCTCGTCGTGGCAGAGGATGACGTCCCGCCTGTGCCTCTACGGCGAGATCACGCCTCTGGTGCCGACCTCCATCCTGCGCCTGTGGGATACCGACATATACGGCAGTGAAGAGATCGCAAAGCCGATCGAATGTCTTGAAACGGTCGGATACTGATGTATAATCCCGATAAGAACTACACGCTCACCGGCACGGTCGTTCTGCGCGACCGTGTTGTTCCGCACGGAGCGCTTTCGGTCCGGGACGGCGTCATAGTTTACGCCGGAGAGAGAGAAGGGGCGCCGGTGACGGGAAGGATATACGACGCGGGAGACGACATGATCGCGCCCGGCTTTGTCGATATCCACTGTCACGCGGGCGGCACCGCCGCGGTGCACGAGGATCCGTACAGGGCCTCGCGCCACCACTTCGAGCACGGCACCACGTCGATGCTCTGTACGATCTACCGGGGATTCACGACGGACGAGTACCTCGGATTCATCGAGCGCATCCGGGCGGCCATGCCGGAATGCGGCAACATCAAGGGGGTGCACCTTGAGGGGCCGTATCTCAACCCGCGCTTCGGAGCGGAGTCGTCCGGAGAGGGCGATCGTCCGATCAAGGAGAACTACAGGAAGCTCGCCGCGACGGGGCTCGTGAAACAGTGGACGTCCGCGCCGGAGGTGCCGGGCGTTCTCGAATTCATTTCCGACATAGCATCCCTCGGCATCGTCCCCTCCATAGGGCATTCTTCGGCCGGTACCGCCGACGTTTCGGAAGCGGTGCGCCGCGGCGCGAGGATCGTCACCCACCTCTTCGACGCGACGGGAGCCTCCGTCGAGCCGACGAGATACGCCGGCACGATCGAAGTGTCGTTCAACGCCGCGTGTCTCCTTCAGGACGGGATGTACTATGAGCTGATCTGCGACGAAAAGGAGATCCACGTCAGAGGCGACCTCGTAAGGCTCGCCGCGAAGTGCGTGGGGAAGAACAGGCTCATAGCCGTTACGGACGCGTGCAAGGGCGAGAGCCGCGAGACGGACGTCAACATCGTGAACGGCGAGCTCTACGGCAGCCTGCTCACGATGGACCGCGTCGCAAAGAATATCCGCGCGCTCGGCTTCTCATACGACGAGGTCTTCGGCATGACCTCTGCGACGCCTGCCGAGGCGATCGGACTCGAAAAAGTCGGCCGGCTGGAGGAAGGCTATCTTGCCGACGTCCTCGTGATCGACGCCGATTTCAACGTGAAGAGCGTCTTCACGTCATATTGAAAACTTTTTTGAAAGGAAGGCATATACCGTGTTATATGCAGGCGCTGCCATCACGGAGATCACCCCGTGGGAGGGGATCGGGATGGCGGGATATCCTCACTGTCCGAGACCGAACGCCGGCGTGCACGATCCGCTTTACGCTTCCGCGCTCTATCTCGACAACGGAGACAAGAAGATCGTCTGGCTCACGCTCGACGTCCTTTACTACGGCAAGGTCTATACGAAACAGATCAGGGACAGGTTCCCCGGCTATACCGTCAACATCACGACCTCTCATACGCACTCCGGCCCGTGGGCGGCTACCCCCGAGGTGTACGAGATCGAGGAGGGCGTCGCTTGCGACGAGAAGTACGTCGCGTTCCTTCAGGGCAAGCTGATCGAGCTCATCGACCGGGCGGTATCCGATCCGTTTGAGGCCGAGATCGGCTCGTACATCGGACGCTGCGGAGCGGAGCAGGGAGTCGGCGGCAACCGCCGGGACCCGAAGGGCCTCTCCGATCCGTCCGTGAACGTCGTCGCGGTGCGCGACAAAAAAAAGGAGATCCGCGCGGTCTTCCTCTGCTATGCGCTCCATCCGACGTATCTTCACGCCGAAAATCTTCTCGTCACCGCGGACTATCCGGGATATATCAGACGGTATCTCCGGTACGCGTGCCCCGGCGCCGTCTTTCTGTTCGCGCAGGGAACGTCGGGCAACCAGTCCTCCCGTTACTTCAGAACGGCCCAGAACTTCGAAGAGGCGTGCCGGGTCGGCACGACGCTGGGGGTCGAGGTCTTCAGATGCCTTGAAAAAATGGAATACCGTTCCGACGTCGAGATAAGATACGCCTCCGCCGAGATCGAGCTGCCGATGCGGCAGTATCCTCCGGTCGAGACCTCGAAGCGCGAGATGGACGAGGCGCGCCGCGTCTTCCGTGAGACGGACGATTCCGACTATATCAGAAAGCGCAACGCCGAGCTCGCGATGTTCGGAGCGGAGAGCAACTACGCGAACTCGAAATATATCGCCGAGCACGGCTCGCTCAACACCGCGGAGCTCCCGCTCGAGTGCGGCGTCGTCACGATAGGCGACACG
>JAEEUO010000239.1 GCA_016286935.1 Bacillota bacterium
CGTCGCCTCCGTGCCTCCCCAGGGTGGCCGGAAGCACCCCCAGCAGGAATTCATCCAGTTCGACACGACGAACGTCCTGTTCATCTGCGGCGGCGCGTTCGACGGCCTCGACAAGATCATCCAGCGCCGCATCGGCGAAAAGACGATCGGCTTCAACTCCGAGATCAAGAAGGGTCCCGACGACACCTCGAAGATCCTGAAGCTCCTCCAGCCCGAGGACCTTCTGAAGTTCGGCCTGATCCCCGAGTTTATCGGTCGTTTACCCGTAATCGTTACACTGGAAGAGCTCTCGGAGAACGCGCTCGTCCGCATCCTCCGCGAGCCGAAGAACGCTCTGATCAAACAGTACCGAAAACTCTTCCGGATGGACGACGTGGAACTCGAGATCGAAGACGAAGCGGTCCTCGCCGTCGCGAAGAAGGCCATTGAACGCAAGACCGGCGCGCGCGGGCTCCGCTCGATCCTCGAAAAGACGATGACCGACATCATGTTCGAGATCCCGTCCCGCAAGGACATCGAAAAATGCATCATCACGAAAAACACCGTCGAGGGAACGGCTCCTCCGACGCTCGTGTATCGTGAGAGGCCGGCCGAACTCATGCCGCCCGTTCAGGAGAAGGTTTCGTAGTTCCTTTCCGTGTTTCCGCCCCGATGCGGCGGAAAAGAAAGAAGACCGAAAACGATGAACGATAACGAAAAGAAAATCATTGGTACCGGAACGACAGAAGCACCCCAGGGCGCTTCTGTTTCCGTTCCTGCGCCCGGAAACGACGATAACCTCGCGAAGCCGGCGGGAGAGGATTTCATTCCGATGATCCCCCTCCGCGGGATCACGATCTTCCCGTCGATGGTCCTCCATTTCGACATCGGCCGCGAGAAGTCGATCGCCGCGCTCGAGAAGGCGATGCTCGTCAACCAGACCGTCTTCCTCGCGTCCCAGATCAACGCCGACACGGAGCTGCCGACGCCCGCGGACTTCTACCACACCGGAACGATCGCGAAGATCAAACAGATGCTCCGCCTTCCGGGGAACAACGTCCGCGTCCTCGTCGAAGGGCAGGCCCGCGGCGTGATCGAGGAGATCGTCGCGGAGGTGCCGTATTTCAAGTGCCGCGTGCGGACGATCCCCGAACAGGAGCCGCCCAAGTCCGCCGAGATGGAAGCGGCCAAACGGACCGTGCTCGCGACGTTTAAGACGTATCTGGAAAACAGCCCGAACCTCTCGACGGAGATCTACGCGACGGTGGAATCGATCCCCGAAGCGGGGCGCCTCTGCGACATCATCGCGGGCCATCTTCCGCTGAAGACCGAGGACAAACAGAAGGTCCTCGAGGCGTTTACCGTGCCGTCGCGCCTCGTCGCGGTGTCGGAGATCCTGAGCCGCGAGAACGAGATCCTTCTCATCGAGAAGAACATCTCCTCCAAGGTCAAGGAGCAGATGGACAAAAACCAGAAAGAATACTACCTCAACGAACAGATCAAGGCCATCCGCCAGGAACTCGGCGAGGACGAGGACGCCCACACCGAGGCCGACAAATGGCTGAAGCAGCTCGCCGATCTGCCGCTGCCCGAGGCCGCCCGCGAAAAGGCGGAGAAGGAGATCAAGCGCTACGCGCGGATGCCGATGTCGTCTCCGGACGCGACGGTGCTCCGCTCGTACATCGAATGGATCTTCGACCTCCCGTGGGGGAAACGGTCCGAGGACAACCTTGACGTCTCGCGCGCCGAGGCGATCCTGAACGAGGATCACTACGGCCTTGAGAAGGTCAAGGAGCGCGTGCTCGAGTACCTGTCGGTGATGAAGCTCTCGAACGGCATGAAAGCGCCGATCCTCTGTCTCGTCGGCCCTCCGGGAACGGGCAAGACGTCGATCGCGAAGTCGATCGCGCGGGCGCTCGGCCGGAAGTTCGTGCGCATGTCGCTCGGCGGCGTTCGCGATGAAGCGGAGATCCGCGGCCACAGGCGGACGTACATCGGCGCGATCCCGGGCCGGATCATCTCCGGCATCCGCGAAGCCGGCACCGAAAACCCGGTCTTCCTGTTCGACGAAGTCGACAAGATCGGCACCGATTTCCGCGGCGATCCGGCGTCCGCGCTCCTCGAGGTCCTCGACCCCGAACAGAACGCGACGTTCACGGACCACTATCTGGAGATGCCGTTCGACCTCTCGAAGGTCATGTTCCTCACGACCGCGAATACGACCGAAACGATCCCGCGGCCGCTGCTCGACCGTATGGAAGTGATCGAGATCAGCGGCTATACGGACGAAGAGAAGATCCACATCGCGGACCAGTACCTCGTCCCGAAACAGATGAAAGAGAACGGCCTTTCCGAGGGCCAGGTCTCGTTCGCCGACGGCGCGATCCTGTCGATCATCACCCACTACACGCGCGAATCGGGCGTCCGGAACCTCGAACGTCAGATCGGAAGCGTCTGCCGGAAGGCCGCGCGGAAGATCGTCCAGGAAGGCGCGGAGACGGTCGAAGTCAAGCCGGAGAACGTCGAGGAGATCCTCGGCAAGATGAAATACCTCGACGACGACGCCTCGAAGAAGGACCAGGTCGGCGTCGTGAACGGCATGGCGTGGACGAGCGTCGGCGGAACGACGCTGACGGTCGAAGCGGCCGTCCTGCCCGGAAGCGGCCAGATCGTTCTGACCGGCCAGCTCGGCGACGTGATGCAGGAGTCCGCGAGGGCGGGCATC
>JAEEUO010000240.1 GCA_016286935.1 Bacillota bacterium
CATGAACATGAAGATGACGAGCCCGGCCGTCTATTCGCTCCTCTACAACGGGACGTACATGCTCCCGAACACGATCCTCGCCGTCGTTCTCTGCATCCTTCTCGTCCCGCTGATGAAGAAGCTTCCGTCGACGAAAAACTGACCTTCGTTCACCCCTGCGGCGTCCGTTTGCCGGACGCCGTTTTTTTGCGCCCCAAATCCCCCCGAAAACCTTGCGTTTTTGCGGATTTGCGATATACTTTTTTATATATACGCCATCGTTCTTTTTTCATCAGAAACGCACCCGTTTTCGACTCAAAAACCGACATAGGAGGAACACCATATGAAACCCGAATTCGCACTTCGCGCACAGAACAGCAGCCAGCCGATGATCCGCATCGTCGACGGGTATATGCAGCGCGATCCGTCCTTCCTCGCGTTCGCCGAGGGGAACCCCGATCTCAGCGTCCTTCCGAAGGAAGCCATCGCCGAGATCGCCTACGACCTCGTGATGAACCACGACGACGACGTTCTCCTCTATTCGAGCAACGGCGGGAACGATGAGTTCAAACAGCTCATCATGAAGCGCCTCGCGCGCGTCAAGGGCGTGAATCCCGACGAGAACGACTGCCTGATCCTCGTCGGCGGCCAGCAGGGCCTCTACCTCTGCCCGCGCCTGTTCGTGAACCCCGGCGACCGCGTTCTGATGGAAGCCGTTTCGTACGCGGGCATGATCGACACCGTCCACGACTTCCTCGGCGAGACGGTCGGCGTCCCGATCGACGACGACGGCATCAACATCGACGCCCTCGAACACGCCCTGAAGACGACCGAACGCGTGAAGTACATCTACCTCGTCCCGAACTTCAACAACCCGACCGGCGTGACGCTGCCGTTCGAAAAGCGGAAGGCCGTCTACGAGCTGGCCTGCAAGTACGATACGCTGATCGTCGAGGACGACCCCTACGGCGACCTGCGCTACGTGGGCGAAGACGTTCCGACGATCAAATCCCTCGACCGCGAGGGCCGCGTCATCTACCTCGGCACCTTCTCGAAGACGATCGCCGCCGGCCTCCGCGTCGGCTTCATGGTCGCCGATCCCGACATCATCGTCCACGCGACGGCGAACAAGGCCTCGATCGACTCCAACACACCCTGCCTCAACCAGCTCATCTGCCGCAACTACATGCGCGACTACGACTTCGAGGGCAATATCCTCAAGATGCGCGAGGCCTATAAGAAGAAATGGGCGGCCGCCCGCTTCGGCCTCGAGAAACACCTTCCGGAGGGCTGGCGCGTCCTGAAGTCCGAAGGCGGCATGTTCTGCTTCGTCTTCGGCCCCGACGGGATCGACGAGCCGAAATTCCAGGAAGCCTGCTACGCGGCCAAGGTCGGCTTCGTTCCGTCCGTCGCGTTCTCCGCGAACGGAAAGCCGCTCGGCGGCTGGCGCATGTGCTTCACGATGATGCCGCCCGACCTTCTCGAGGAAGGCGCGCGCCGCTTCGGCGAGGTCGCCCGGAACTTCAAGGGCTGACACGATTCCGCTACCACCACAATTCATTATTTCTTATTTCTCAACGGTTACTGTTTTAGAGGTAAACTGCAATGCTCGATGTGATTTCCAACGTCAACGGCGCTATCAACGATTTCGTGTGGGGCGCCCCCTGTATCATCCTCATCATGCTCGGAGGTCTCTGGTTCACGATCCGCCTGAAAGGGATCCAGTTCCGCAAATGGGGCTTCCTCCTCCACAACACATACGTCAAGACCTTCAAGGAAGCGAAGGCCGAAGACAAATCCGCGAAGAAGGGCGAAGGTGAAGTCTCCTCCTTCCAGGCCGCGATGATGTCCGTCTCCGCGGTCGTCGGTTCCGGCAACATCGCCGGCGTCGCGACGGCGATCGTCGCGGGCGGCCCGGGCGCCCTGTTCTGGATGCTCGTCGCGGCCCTCGTCGGCATGGCGACGAAGTTCGCCGAGATCGGCCTCGGCATCAAATACCGCGAAAAACTCGACGACGGCACCTTCTCCGGCGGCCCGATGTACTACATCGGCAAGGCCTTCCACGCGAAATGGGTCGGCAAGATCGTCGCCGTTCTGTTCATCTTCTTCGCCTTCATCATCTCCGCCGTCGTCGACACCAACACGATCAGCGGCGCGCTCGATGAGGCGTTCGGCCTGAACCCGATCATCACCGGCGTCATCCTCGCCGTCCTGACCGCCCTCGTCATCTTCGGCGGCGTCAAGCGCATCGGCGAAGTCTGCGGCGCCCTCTCCCCGTTCATGGCGGGCGCGTACCTGCTCTGCGGCCTCCTGATCATCATCCTCAACATCGGCCAGGTCCCCGCGGCCATCGCCTTCATCGTCAAGTCCGCGTTCTCCCCGTCCGCCGCGTTCGGCGGCGCCGCCGGCGTGACTGTAATGTCCGTCATGCGCTACGGCATGGCGCGCGGCATCTTCTCCAACGAAGCCGGTCTCGGCTCCGCCGCCGTCACCCACTCCGCCGCGAAGGTCTCGATGCCCGGCGAACAGGCCATCTGGGGCCCGCTCGAAGTCTTCGTCGATACGTTCGTCGTCTGCCTCGTCAGCGGTCTTACGATCGTCCTCTCCGGCCTCTGGAACTCCGGCCTCGAAGGCGTTTCGCTCACGATGGGCGCCTTCCAGAAGCTCCTCCCCGGCAACTGGGGCCACTTCGTCGTCGTCGGCGCGGCCGTCCTGTTCGGCTA
>JAEEUO010000241.1 GCA_016286935.1 Bacillota bacterium
CGGCGGAACGACGGACGCGGGCCTCCCGCCTGACAAAGACGCGAAATAAATGATCACCGTTCGTGAAACGATCATCGTAGAAGGAAAAGATGACGCGGCGGCCGTGCGCAAAGCGGCCGCCGCGCATATTATCACGACGTCCGGCTACGGGCTCACGGAGGAGACGATCGGGCTCATCCGGGCGGCGTACGAGCGCACGGGGATCGTGATCTTCACCGACCCCGACCACGCCGGCCGGTCGATCCGCGACCGGCTGACACAGCTCTTTCCCGCCGCGAAGCAGGCGTATCTCGCGGCGAAGGAGGCGCGGAAGAAGGACGATCTCGGCATCGAGAACGCTTCGCCCGAAGCGATCGAGCGCGCGCTCCGCGCGGCGGGCGCGGCGATCCCGGAGGAGGGAAGCCCGTCCGGAGGGCCGTTCGCTTCCGGAAGTCCGGTCACCGCGGCCGACCTCGAACGCCTCGGTCTCGCCGGCCGCTCCGACTCCGCACGGAAGCGCGAAGAAGCCGGCGCCCGCCTCGGCATCGGCTACGCGAACGCGAAAGCGTTCCTCCGGCGCCTGAACGGCCTCGGCATCCCGCTCGCGGAGCTTACTGCGGCGCTCGAAGAGCGTGAAGCGGCTGAAAAAGAGTAAAACGGCGCACAAGCCAAAAACCGGCGATCTCAGCCGGTTTTTTTGTCTTGCCGTAAAAGATCCCTACTGGGCCCCGTTTCGCTGCACCATGGCCTTTACGTGGTCGATAAAGGCCTCTTCCACGGTCGGCAGCGGGTGGCCCTTCCGCCAGACGAAGAGATATTCGATCGAACGGTTCGCGCCCTCGATCTCGCGGAAGACGAGCGAACTGTTCGGAATGTACGCCGTGCGCGGGAAGAGGCTGATCCCGACGCCGCGCCCCGCGAGCGCCGCCGCGTCGAGGTAGTTGTCCATCTCGCACACGATCCGCGGCTCCGAATGGATCTCGCGGAACCATTTGTAGATCATATCGATGACCGCCCTCCGGCTCGGCACGATCAGCGGCTCCTTCCGGATATCCGCAAGCGTGACGGCGTTCCCCGGCTTCGCGGCGAGCGGGTGGTCGCGGCGCATGAAGGCGGCGATCGTCTCGCCGCCGACGCGGAAGCTGTTGAGCAGGGAGTGGTCGCACGGGGAGGTGATGACGGCGAGGGAGACGATCCCGCTGCGGAGCTTCTCGATCAGGTCGTCGCTGTTGCCGTCGATGACGCGGAGACGGACCTCCGGGTGGTCCTGGATGAACGACGCGAACCACTCCGCGGCGATGTCGGGCGCCATGCCCTCGACGAGGCCGAGCGCGATCGTTCCGGTCATGCCGCGGCTCATCGAGATGATCTCGGACTTCGCCTTGTCCGCGAGGTTCAGGATCTCCTTCGCGCGGCGGTACAGAAGGCGGCCCGCCTCCGTCAGCTCGAGGCGGCGCTTCCCGCGCACGAACAGCTGCGCGTCCAGCTCAGCTTCGAGCGACCGTATCTGGGTGCTGAGCGGGGGCTGGCTCATGTTGAGCTTTTTCGCGGCGCGCGTGATGTTCAGTTCCTCCGCGACGACGGTGAAATACGACAGCGTGCGCAGATCCATGGCGTTCTCCTTCTCCCGGAACGGGTCCCGGCGTTAGTATATTTATTTCGTATTGTAGTACTAATATTATATGTATTTTATTTCAAACGGGCAACCCCTTATACTGAACTTGTTTTTATTGTTCCTGTTGGAAACACCGGAAAGGAGACAACACCCATGCGCACCGTATCCGAGATCTTCGGAAGCCAGGTCTTCGACGACAGGGCCATGAAAGCCCTGCTGTCTGCATCGGCCTACAGATCGCTCAAACAAACAATCGACGAAGGGAGCCTGCTGAATCCGGACGTGGCGGACGCCGTGGCGGAAGCGATGAAGACGTGGGCCGTCTCCAAAGGCGCGACGCACTTCACCCACTGGTTCCAGCCGCTGACCGGCATCACGGCCGAGAAGCACGACAGCTTCATCTCCCCCGCGCCCGACGGAGGCGTCATCATGGAGTTTTCGGGGAAGGAGCTGATCAAGGGCGAGCCCGACGCGTCGTCGTTCCCGTCCGGCGGCCTCCGCGCGACGTTCGAGGCGCGCGGCTACACGGCGTGGGACCCGACGTCCTACGCGTTCATCAAGGGAAAAACGCTGTACATCCCGACGGCGTTCTGCACGTACGGCGGGCACGCGCTCGACAAGAAGACGCCGCTCCTCCGCTCGATGGAGGCGCTGAACAAGCAGGCCCTCCGCATCCTCCGCCTCTTCGGCAACGCGGGCGTGAAGCGCGTCAACGTGATGGTCGGCGCCGAACAGGAGTATTTCCTGATCCCGAAGGATCTGTACGAGAAGCGGACGGACCTCCGCTACACCGGCCGGACGCTCTTCGGCGCGATGCCGCCGAAGGGACAGGAACTCGACGACCACTACTTCGGCGCGATCAAGCCGTCGGTCCTCGCGTTCATGGAGGACCTGAACGAGCAGCTCTGGACGATGGGCGTCCTCGCGAAGACCGAACACAACGAGGTCGCGCCGTCCCAGCACGAGCTCGCCTGCGTCTACACGACCGTCAACATCGCGACGGACCACAACCAGATCGTCATGGAGACGATGCGCAAGACGGCCGCGAAGCACGGCCTCGTCTGCCTGCTCCACGAGAAGCCCTTCGCCG
>JAEEUO010000005.1 GCA_016286935.1 Bacillota bacterium
TCGAGATACTCCGAGCCCGGCCAGAGCGGGATCGTGATGAAGAAGAAGCCCGCGCCCGCGAGGCTCATCAGAAGCGCGACGAGGAGCAAAAGGCCGACGCCGCCGTGGTCGATCAGGAAGCCGCCGGAGAAGTTCGCGAGGACCGTCGCGGTCGTGATGGCCGTCGTGAACGACGCCTGGCCGCGGACGATCTCGTTGACGCCCATCGCCTCCTGGATGAACGCGACCATCGACGCGAGGATCAGCCCGTACACGGCGACGTGGGTCAGCTGGGCGGCGTAGAGCATCGGAACGGTCTTCGCCGCAGCCATCGCGATCCCCTTGAGCAGGAAGCCGACGCCCGAGGCCATCAGGAGCTTCCGCGCGCCGAACCGCCTTTGGAGCGGCCGGAAGAACAGAAGCGCCGGGATCTCGAGGACCGCCTTCAGCGCGAGAACGCGGCCCATATCGGTCTGGGTCCCGCCGACGTTGCGGACGATTTGAAGGATATACGCGTTGTAGACGCTGTTCGAAAACATCAGGAGAACGACGCCGAAGCACGCGATGACGAACGCGCGGCGGCGGGTGAAGAATTCGCGGAACGAGATTGTCTCGACGTACGGCCCTTTCGCGTCCGCGCTCTTTCCGATCGCCTCACGGCCGCGCCGGAAGTATACCCGCGTCAGGAGGAGCGCGAGGAACATCAAAAACACCGTCACGGCGCCGGAACGCGGGATCGCGTCCGTTCCGTAACGGTCCGCAAGGGAGCCGACGACCGTCGATCCGAGCGCGTACGACACGCAGGAGATGCTCCGCGCGACGCCGAAGTCGACGTGGCCGCCCGCGGCGTTGAGCTTTTGGGGCAGCGCATTCAGAAGCGGCTGGAACGTCACGACGAACGCGATCGTCAGAAGATACGTACAGCTCAAAAGGATCGACCGCGCCCGGAGGACGGAATCGATCAGAAAGAGAAAGAGGATCGTCAGCGCCGTGAAGACGGAGACGTCGACGGCGGTGAACCGCTTCGCGCGGTCGATGGCGTTGCCGTAGACGGGCTGAAGGAACGCCGCGAGCAGGTTCGCGCACGCGATCAGGATCCCGGCCGCGGTGTTCGTGTAGCCGCGGCCGACGAGGAACGGCAGCGCAAACGAGGACGTGATCGCGTGGAGTACCCAGAACGCCGCGCTGGCCGTCGTATATCCGGCGCGCACCCTATTCCACCGCCGAGGCGCCCTCGGGACGGATGCGGAGGACGTGGCACGTCCCCTCTCCGAAGACGGTCTCGATCCCCTCGGTAAAGGCGCCGAGCAGATCGACCGGAACGTATGCCTGGATCGTGCCGGCGAAGCCGCCGCCGTGGACGCGGATCGCGCCCTCCCCGTTGAGGAGGCGGCGTCCGACCGCGAGCGCGAGCGGAACGGCCTGGTCGGCGGGATCCTTGCCCGCCCAGACGTTCTGGAGGTACCGCTCCGACGACTGGCCGGACGCGTTCACGAGCTCGAGGAACGCTGCGAAATCGCCCTTTTCGAGCGCTTCCGCCTCGGCCGCGACGC
The DNA here is from genome assembly GCA_016286935.1 of Bacillota bacterium. Lineage (GTDB taxonomy): Bacteria > Bacillota > Clostridia > Peptostreptococcales > Anaerovoracaceae > JAEEUO01. Next base: position 1,533 of record JAEEUO010000005.1, read on the forward strand.
GCTTCTCCTCGTCGAAGAAGTGGATCGCGCGCAGAACGGCGCGGTCGCCGCACTTCTTCCGGAGCTCGTAGATGCGCGGATAGAACGCGCTCTCCGGCCCGTCGCGCAGGACGTCCTTGCCGAAGAACGATGCGATCGACTTCATCTCGGCCGGGATCGCCGCGAAGTCCGCGGTGAGGTTTTCGTGGCCGGAGACGGTGTCGATGATGCAGAGCGCGTATCCGAACTTTCCGAAGTCGCAGTCGATCTTCTTCACGACCGGCTCGTCGGGATTTTCAAAGTCGATGAACGCGCAGCCGCCGACGGCGATCGCGGTCTGGTCCATCAGGCCGCAGGGCTTGCCGAAATAGACGTTCTCCGCGTATTTGCCGATCTTCGCGAGACCGACGGGATCGATCGCGCCTCCCGCGTAGAAGCGGTTCAGGATCACGCCGACGAGCAGCTCATACGCCGCCGAGCTCGAGAGGCCCGAGCCCGAGAGGATGTCGCTCGTCACGCACGCGTCGAAGCCGTGGACCTCGTGGCCCTTGTCCGCGACGCCCTTCGCGATCCCGCGCACGAGAGCCGCCGACGAATTCCGTTCGCGCTCCCGCGGCTCGAGATCCGAGACGTCGACCCGAAGCGGCGGGTAGCCGTCGGAGGCGATGCGGATGACGTCGGTGCCGTTCGGTGCCGCGAGCGCGAGCATGTCCAGATCCACCGCGGCCGGCAGAACGTGGCCGTGCTGGTGGTCGGTGTGGTTTCCGCCGAGCTCGGTACGGCCGGGGCTCGAGAACAGCGTCGCCGCCGCCTCGTTCTCCGGGAACGCGTCCATGAACTGTTCCGCGAGCATCTCGACGCGCGAACGCGCCGCGAGCACCTTTTCCATGTCGTTGTCGGGTGCGTAGAATTGCGCGAGAGGCCAGTCGTACGCGCCGTTGTTCAGTTGATCGATCCAGTCGTTGTTCATTGTGTTTCGTCCTTTCCGGCCGTTCCGCCGGAGCTATTCGTCCTTTTCGGCGACGTAGCCGAAATTCGACAGCGCGAAGTCTGAATCGCGCCAGTTTTCCTTGACCTTCACCCAAAGCTGGAGGAAGACCTTCGTTCCCGTCAGGCTTTCGATCTCAAGCCGCGCGGCCTTGCCGATGCCCTTGAGCTTCTTGCCCTCCTTGCCGATGATGATGCCTTTGTGGGTCTTGCGCTCGCAGTAGATCACGGCGCCGATCCGCGTCAGGCCCTTGAGTTCCTCGTACGATTCGATCTCGACCGCGACGCCGTGGGGCACCTCGTCCGAGAGGTACAGAAGCACCTTCTCGCGGATGATCTCGCTCACGAGGAAGCGCATCGGGTGGTCGGTGACCATGTCCTCGGGGAAGTACATCGGCCCTTCCGGCACGAGCTTTTCGACCGCCCTGACGATGTCCTTCACGTTCGTTCCGTCGATCGCTGCGCAGCCGAAGATGTCGGCGAAGAGGCCGGTCGCCTCATAGTGGTCGTAGATGCGCTTATAGGCGTCCGGGCCGATCGTGTCGATCTTGTTGATCACGAGGATCTTCGGCGTTTCGGTCTCATTCAGCCGTTCGAGGATGAACGCGTCGCCCTTTCCGGCCTCCGGCTCGGAGTCGACAAGAAAAAGAATTACGTCAACCCCGGAGAGCGAACGGATCGCCGACTCGGTCATGTACGTGCCGAGTTTGTTGTGGGGTTTGTGGATCCCGGGCGTATCGAGGAATACGAGCTGGGCGCCCTCGTCAGGCGTTGATCCTCCGCCGTTTTCGGCGGTTCCGCCCTCTTCCGGGAGGCGCGTGTAGATCCCGCGGACGGTGTTGCGCGTCGTCTGGGGCTTCGCGGACGCGATCGCGATCTTCTCGCCCAAAATGGCGTTCAGAAGCGTCGATTTGCCGACGTTCGGCCGCCCTGCGATTGTTACAAAGCCAGATTTCATGTGTTACCTCAGAATGCCGAGCTCGGACATAACGGCTTCTTCCTTCGCGCGCATGGCCGCGCGGTCCTCTTCTGTTTCGTGGTCGTATCCCAGAAGGTGGAAAACGGAGTGGGTCGCAAGGTAGACGATCTCGCGTTCGACGGAGTGGCCGAACGCCTCGGCCTGTTCCTCCGCGCGCTGTTTGTTGATGACGATGTCGCCGAGTTCGAAGAGCGGTTCGCTCTCCTCCGGGCCCGCGGCGTCAAAATCGCCGTTTTGAGCCGTTTTTCCCTCGTTTTGACATAATTCCTCACGCACGCGCAAAAAGTCGTTGTATTCGGCTTCTACGTCCTCACAGAGGGGGAACGAGAGCACGTCGGTCACCTTGTCCGTCGCGCGGTAGTCGCGATTGAGCTCGCGGATCTCCCCGGGAGACACGAAGCTCACCGACACCGCGCACAGATCGGGATCGAGTCCCTCCTCCCAGCACGCGATCTCCGCCGCTTTCCTTATCTTTTCGAGGTAGTTCTCTTCCGGGATCCGCTCTTCGTCGTACAGTATGTTCATTGCAATCACCAGGAGGAATCGTGAAAACGTGTCTTCCGGCGGCGTTGAGAACGTCGGCGCTTAACGATTGACGAGCCGGAAGATATGTTTTCACTTATTCCTCGTCGTCGCTTGTGTCATCCTGGCGGGGATGCTTCGAAAGGTACCTGTCGTAGGCCGTGATGATCCGGCGGACGAGCGGGTGGCGGACGACGTCCTGTTCGTTCAGACGGCAGAACGCGATCCCTTCCGTCCCCTCGAGCACGCGCACCGCCTCCAGAAGCCCGGACTTCTTCCCGCGCGGGAGGTCGATCTGGGTGATGTCGCCGGTGACGACGGCCTTCGAGCCGAACCCGAGGCGCGTCAGGAACATCTTCATCTGTTCGCCGGTCGTGTTCTGGGCCTCGTCGAGGATGATGAAGGCGTTGTCGAGCGTCCGCCCGCGCATGTACGCGAGCGGAACGACTTCGATGAATTCACGTTCCTTGAGACGGAGCGCCGCGTCGCGCCCGAGCATATCGTAGAGCGCGTCGTAGAGCGGACGGAGGTACGGATCGACCTTCTCCTGGAGGTCTCCGGGGAGGAAGCCGAGCCGCTCGCCCGCTTCGACCGCGGGGCGCGCGAGGAGGATCTTCTGGACCTCCTTGTTCTTGAACGCGTTGATCGCCATCGCGACGGCGATGTACGTCTTGCCGGTTCCGGCGGGGCCGATGCCGAAGGTGATGTCGTGGGTCCGGATGGCCTTCGTATAGGCCGTCTGGCCGATCGTCTTCGGTTTGATCGGCTTGCCGCGCTGGGTGAAGCAGATGACGTCCTTGTTCATCCCGGCTTCGCGGTACGTCATGCCTTTTTCGTGGAGGGAGATGACGTAGTTCACCTTCTGGGGGTCGAGCGGTTCGCCGGCCCGGAGGATGTACAGGAATTCGTCGATCACGGCGGCAGCCTCCTCGGCGTCGGGGCCGCTCACGAGGATCGCGTCGCCGTGCTGGTAGACCTCGACGTTGTAGTTGTCGCGCAGGATGGCCATAATGCCGTCGAGGCTGCCGAAGAGTTCGGAGGGGTTGACGTCCGGATTCAGCGGAATCCGGACCGGTTCCGAAAACAGGTTTTCCATTCAGTGATCCTTAATTACTTCTTGCTGAAGAGGCCGCCGATCTTCGCGAAGATGCCGAGCTTTTCGTTTTCGGCCGGGATCGCCTTTTCGAGCAGTTCCTTCGTCTCCGCGACGGTGAGGTGGGCCTTCGGATAGAACTTCTTCGCCTTGTCGACGGTCACGTATTTGTTGGCGACGCAGTACGCGATCGCTTCCTGCGCCCAGTCGGAGACGTCGTCGGCGTCGGCGACCTGGAGCTTATAGGTCTTGTTGTCCTTGAAGCCGCCGTCGTATTTCTTGATGTAGCGGTAGATGAAGACGATGAGCTGTTCGCGCGTCACCGGATCGTCGATGCCGAACTGGTCGGGATAGTACCCTTCCGTCACGCCGATGTCGGTCGCCCAGCGGATCGCGGGGGCGCATTTGTGAAGCGTGTGGACGTCCTTGTAGGTCAGGTTCTTCATCACGGACGGGGAGCCGGCAAGCTGCCAGAATTCGTACAGCGCTTCGCCTCTCGTCACTTCGTCTTCGTCCTTCGCGTCCGTTTCGATCTTCGTCACGGCCGGTTTCGTCACGGCGGCGGCAGCGGCAGCCGCGGCGGGCTTTACGGCAGTCGCGGCGGGCTTGGCGGCGGTGGTCGTCGTCGCGGGTTTTACGGTCGTCGCGGCGGGCTTGGCAGTCGTCGTCGCGGGTTTTACGGTCGTCGTCGCGGGCTTCGTGCCGGCGGCGGTGCCGACCTGGGTCTTCGAGGCGATGTTCTCTTTCAGTTTTTCGAACAGACCGCCGGTTTTTTTCGTGGTATCGTCCTTATTCGTTTTAATAGCCATTTTCGTTCCTCCTGAATAAAACGGCAACGTACAGATCAGTTGTATTCAGTATACCCCCTTTTGCCGCGTCCGTAAAGCCGAAACAACGAAACGCCCCGCGTTGCCGCGGGGGCGTTTCTCCCTCTGTTGGAACGACTACTTCATATTACGGCAGCTCGTAGTGGTTGATGTCGTAAACGGAGTTCGAGGTGAACGAATGATCTATCGAATGATCTATCTGAACGGCGCTCGGCGCCGGGCTGGCCTCCGGTTTATTCCATATTTTTGAGTATGGATTGTTATCGGGGTAAAAAGTACCCCCTTTTTTCGAAAATAGTTTTTTTTACGTACCAGCCCTTTCAGGATGGTACGGCACGTTTCTTATCGGACGACTTGGTTCAGCCCTTCCAGGCGATGGCGCGCTGTTCCGTTTCGAGGACCGCTTCGTATGCGCTCGCGATGACCGGTTCGTAGGTCTTTCGGATCTCGTCGATGCGGGTCGAATAGAATTTCTGGAGGCTTCTCGGGGTGATGTAGCCGTCGGGGAATCCGGCGTCGTGGCCGACCCCGGAGATCAGCTTTGCGACGAGATGACGGGCGATCGGGGTATTCCGGTTCGTCCGGAAGATGAATCCGGTGCGGATACCGGACTCCTCGGCGAAATCGAGCAGATCATTCCGAAGCACCTGGGGAAGTCCGAAAGGGGACTCGTTCTTCGGACGAAGAACACCTTCCCGGACCGCTTCCACCGTCACGGACGCCATGTCGTGGACCCGGATCGGGGTATTTGCGAAGAGTTTCACCAAAACGTATCCCTTCCGGTCCTTTTCGCGCTGCGTCGCTTCAAGAAGCCTGTGGTAGTCTTCTTTTGTGATGATCGGCGTTTCCGTCGTCAGTCCTTCCACGCGGTCCGTGCAGAAGTCTCCGTATCCCATATACCGGACGAATTCGTTGTATGCGGTGATCGCGGAGTTGATCGTAGAGTTGCTGTATTCGCGTTCCTCCAGGACGTGATTCAGGAAGCGTTCCAGTGTATCCTTCCCGATCGTCTTGTCTTCCGGCAGATAGTCGTACAGTCTGCGCAGAACCCGGTTGTACTTCCGGATTGTGATGTGGGTTCTCCCGCGCGCGGTCAGGTCGTTGATGTAGTCGTCGATGTTGTTTTCGGTTACGTGCAGAATGCGTTCATTCCGTGTCGCCATTCCACTCTCCTTTCCTCGATATTTATCACCGCGAACCGAACGCGGCGACAGTGATTTTTCCGCCGCCGTTATCGGGCTGCGGATTTATATATGGATTTCAGGGCAGCAGCGTCCATACTCCGGGGTATGGAAATGAGCAGGACAAACCATCCCTTGCCCATAATATTATTTATGAGTGTACCCGAATTGCCGCACGATTGCAATACCTTCCGCACTTTTTTGTATGCATACTATTCTCGTTTCTACGACCGCTCCATCAGCACATCTCAGCGCCCCGTGTGCGCCTACTATCTCCTCTCTTGTTTGCCTCAGCCGGCGTACGAATAACTTTTTCTTGCGTCGGACTTTTCTGGGGGCAATAAAAAACGCCCCGGCGGACCGGGACGTTCTTCGTTCTCTTAGTATTTCTTCGAGGCTTTCTTACGGGCAGCTTCAGACTTCTTCTTTTTCTTTACGCTGGGCTTCTCGTAATGTTCTCTCTTGCGCAGTTCCTGCATCACGCCGTCACGGGCGCAAGAACGCTTGAATCTTCTCAGAGCGTTTTCGAGGCTTTCGCCTTCCTTGACGATGACCTGTGCCATTCTTGTTTTCACCCCTTTCGGCTTAAGATTGTTTCGCCGTCAAATGGTTTCGGTCGACAACACGCTTATTATACGCTCGCAGCCACGCGAACGCAAGCACTTTTTTCATCCGCGGCGCAATTTCGCACGCTCCGGACGATCGGACCTGCCGGACACCTTTCACGCATCGCCGGACACATTCCTCACACCGCGGCAGCGCGATCCGCCTCAGGTCGAATACTTGTCCATCACGTCGATGTAGACGTACTCCGACGTGACGTAGATCGTGATCGTGTAGTCGGTGTAGAACGACGTGTACGAGCTGCCCGGCGTGAAGTTCGTCGGGGTGATGCCGTAGTCGGTCAGGTTCCGGTAGTATTCCTGGACGATCGAGATCGCCTGGTCCTTCCCGATGTAGTCCGTGAAGCGGTAGCGGTACTGGTAGCCGTCGTTGTACGTCTTGCGTTCCGTCAGCGGAATCCCGAGCGCGTCGCCGAGATCCGGAAGCCACGGATAATCCTGGTAGAAGCCGTCCTTCGCGACGGTCTCGACCTGAAGCTTGCCCTTGCCGAACGACGTCGCGTCGTACGCGGCCGTCGTGAAGACGCCCTTCCCGATCAGACTTTCCGCGAGCGTTTTTTCGCTGCCCTTGAGCTTGGCCGACAGCGCGTTCGTGCATACCGTGACCATATCCGCCCGCAGGAACACCGGCTGGCCCGCGGAATTCGTCTCCGTCAGCGAGACTTCGTCCGTCAGGATGCCGACCTCGCGCGCAAGCGTCTCGGGCTTGTCCCACACGAAGTCGTTCCCGGTGATATCGTCGTATCCGAGCGCGCGGAGCGTGAACGTCAGGTACATCTGGGGCGTGCACGGGCCGACGCCGAACTCGGTCGGGCTCACGCCGTCGACGATCCCTTCCTTCTTCGCGAAGCCGATGTACGTATCCGCCCACTCGTAATCGCCGGTGAGATCGAGGAACGTGTTCGCCCAGTGGACGCGCGTCGCCTCCTTCTCAAGCCCGAGCATGCGGATGACCATCACGACGGCCTCCAGCCGGTTCATGGCCCGTCCGAGCGCGTACTGGCCGGGGGCATCGCCCTCGAGCATGTTCAGCGTATCGAGTTCCTTCGCGAGGCTTTCCTGGGCCGTGAGGTCGCGCGCCGCGAACGCTCCCGCGGGAACGAGCAGGACGGCGATCAGCGCGATCGCGAGCAAAAGACAGAGTCTGCGTTTCATTTGGATTCTCCTTCCTCCCCGCCTTCCTCTTCGGGCGGGATGGCATCGGCGGACATGAATGTGATCGTGGCGGTCGAGTCGGCGTTCGACTGGCAGAGGATCATCCGCTCGCCGTTCGACCACGTATAGTATAGGTTATCGGACTGCTCGGGCTTCGAGCCGTCCGTATAGAGCGTTTCAAAGGTGACCTTCGTCTTGGCGAGATTGAATCCGCCGTTCACGTTGACGAGGATCGTGTCGAGATGGATCCCGTCCGCGTTCGCGATGTAATACACGTCGCAGTCGTATCCGTCCCATTTGATGTGTTCGTAGAGGATGCAGCTGAACTGGGTCATCGGCTGGGGATCGCCGCTGTCGTCGCGTTCATCCTCGGCCACGACGACGTCGTTCAGGGACATCCCGTAGTCGACGTCGCGGAAATATCCCTTTCCGGCCGTTTCGTCGGATTTGAGTTTGCTCGAGCAGCCCGCGAGGACCGCCGCGAGGAGCATAAGCGCGAGAGCGAGCGAGACTGCCCGCGCCGCGTATTTCATTTTCGTCTGTGTTTTCTTCATCGGTTCACCAAATCGCACCGGTCAGCGGCCGACCTTGGCCTTGGCCTTGCGCCGGTAGAGCATATCGTCGGCTTCGTCGATCAGCCGCTTGAGCGTATAGCCCGGACCGTATCCCGCGTAGCCGAGCGTCGCGCGCAGATCGTACGGTTTCTTTTCGGTCTCGTTGAACGCCGCGAAAAGGTTCGCCACGTCGCGGCAGAACGCCTCGGGCGCGCCCGGTCCCGGGAAGAAGCCCATGATGAGGAATTCGTCGCCGCCGACGCGGGAGACGACGGCCTTGCGGCCCTCGACGGCGTTGCGCAGGATCTCGGCCGCGTTGACGAGCGCCTCGTCGCCGACGGGATGGCCGAGCGTGTCGTTGATCTTCTTGAAGTCGTTCAGGTCGATCATGAAGAGGTACAGGTCGCCGGCCGCGTTCGCCTTGCGGCTGTAGTCCGCGAAGGAGCTGTCAAGCGTCTTGCGGTTGTTCAGCCCGGTCAGGCTGTCGCGGACGATCTCGCTGTCCTGGTCGTCGATGTACATCAGGATCACGGCCACCGCCGCGCTCGTCCACGCGCCCGGCATCCCGGGGTACGGAAGCGTCAGAAGCGTTCCGGTCACGGGGATGACGTAATAGCCGAGGATTTTGACCAGGTCGCGGCGGGACGAGCCCCCGCGGCCGTTCGCGATGCGGACGATGAGGTGGATCATCGAGGTCAGAAGCACGCCGATGACGAGCACGGACTGGATCCAGAAGTACGGGCCGCGTTCGTAATGGTTTTCCGCGTCGATCGAGAAGATCCAGCCTGTGTGGAGGGAGATCACGCTCAGGACCATGATGAGCACGCCCGGGAGCAGAGAGGCCAGCCGGAGCGTCCGCGTGATCGTGTAGCCGAGCGTCTCGAGGACGTAGACGTACCAGAGGCAGGCGAGGACGAGTCCGCCCGTGATGTAGAAGACGTTGATCAGGCGGTTCAGGGCCATCGCGCCCGGGAACGTTCTCCCGTCGACGAAAAGCCAGAGCAGATCGCAGAGGAGGATGACCATGATGCCGTAGACCGTATAGCGGAACAGGACGCGGCTCATCTGCTGGGAGACGCTGCGTTTGCTCTGGATCACGATGACGGCAAGGATCAGCAGAAAGAGAACGTCGATCTCGATGTGCATCGCCGAAACCATCTTCTCTTTCGCCTCCTCTCTGCGTGATTATAGAAAGCGGCCCCCGCCGAAGCGGGGGCCGTTCGGTCACAAAACGTCAGTTTTACAAACGGTTTTGATTATTCCTGGGGGATCAGGAGGATCTGGCCGACGGTGATGACATCGGGGTTGGCGATGTTGTTGGCGGCAGCGATCTTCTGATAGGTGGTGTTGTACTTCTTGGCGATCGTGGAGAGCCAGTCACCCTTCTGTACTTCGTAGTAGACTTCGGTCACAACGTTGGCAACGTCAGCCTTGGTCGCGGGATCGATCTTGACATCGTCGAGAGCCGGCTTGGACTTGCCTTCGGGCTGCTTCGGAAGAGTTCCGTTGGCGGCCATCGTCGCATAGCCGTTCATCTTGTAGGCAGCGCCGGTAGCGGTGTAGGTGCCTTCAACAGTCTCGGCGTTGACAACGGCGGAGACGATCGCTCTTTCCATCGCGTTGACGGCGAGGACGCCGATCAGCGCCATGTTGGCGGAAGCCTGGCCCCAGGTCGTGGAGGCGGTCACAGCCTTGCCGGAAGCCATCGCGTAGATGCAGTCGCCGTCGGAGGGCTGGTGGGTCGGTTCGATCGCGCGGGAGAAGCCGTCGTGGGCCATCTCGGCGAGCTTGTTGGCGTTGGCCTGGGTCAGCTGAGCGTTGGTGATGACGCAGCCGATCGTGGTGTTCTGGCCGGATACCGGAGGTTCGGCGTTTTCAACGACGGACTCTTCGCGGTCGATGAAGGTGTTGGTTTCGGCGTTGAAGCGGCCGGAGAGGATCTCACCGGTCTCGGGGTCAACGACCTGGCCGGCAGCGTTCACGATGACGATCGCGCCGACGTAGAGTTCGCCATACTTATAGGCGAAGGTGCCCATGCCGCCCTTGCCGCCGCCGGCGGAAGCGCCCATACCGGCACCGCAGTTACCGTTCTTGAACGGGACGCCCGCGAAGGCGTTCGCGCAGGCCTGGTAGCCGGCGTCGAATCCCGGACGGTTTTCGTTCTTGCCGTCACGGCCGTCGTCGCCGCGGCCAAGGTCGAAGATGACAGCGCCGGTGACGATCGGAACGACGGTAACGCCGACCGGAACGCCGAGGCCCTGTTCTTCCATGTACTTCATCGCGCCGGAGCAAGCATCAAGACCGAAGGCGGAGCCGCCGGAGAGGATGCAGCAGGAAATGATCTGAACGGTCTTTTCCGGTTCGAGAAGGTCGGTCTCACGGGTACCCGGAGAACCACCGAGGACGGAGACACCGCCGGTCGCGCCGCCCGTTTCGGTGCAGCAGATCGCGGTGGTACCGGTCACGTTGGCATAGTCGGTCCAAGTGCCGATGACGAAGCCCGGAACTTCAGTGATGTCGACGATCTCGACACCCTTCGGGGCAAACGCGAAGGCAAAGGACACAGAAGACAGCACCATGGCCAGCACAAGCAGAGTAACTAATGCCTTTTTCATTTTGTGTTCCTCCATATGAAAAACAGCAATAACGATTCCGCTTTTCAGTATATATTTATACACGTTTTTTGTACAGAGTTTTTTTGCAAAAAACAGGGGAATCCGCGCAAAAAAAATCACATTGCGACGGGTTGTTTCGCAATGTGAAATGGTTGTCCGCGCCATGCGGATCGATTCTGCGCGGGGCGCGGCGGTTCAGCCCGGAGGCCACTTCATCATCCGCTTGCCGAGGAGGTGGAAGTGGAGGTGTTTGACGGTCTGCATGCCGTCCTCCCCGCAGTTCACGACGAGCCGGTAACCGTTGTCAAGGCCCGTCAGAGCCGCGATTTCCTTGACCTTCTCGAGGATGTAGCCCATCAGGCCGGCGTCCTCCTCCGTCAGTTCGTCAAGCGACGGGATGTGCTTCTTCGGGATGATCAGGACGTGGACCGGCGCCTGGGGAGACATGTCCCGGAACACGAAGATCCGGTCATCCTCGTACACGACGTCCGTCGGGATCTCGTGCGACGCGAGTTTGCAGAAGATGCAGTCGGACATTATAGTTCTCCTTTCTAACTATTATTATACGCTATGAATTAATTATTATTCATCGTTTCCGCCTTTTTCCGCGCATTGCGGAGACGGAGATTGTGAAATATGCGTCTATCTATACGAGCGCCATGTCGATCGCGACGGAGCCCTTTTTCGCGCGGACGGTCGCGAGCGATCCGGAGACGAGCGGCATCATCGGCGGGAGATGGCCGATGTCGAGGTCCATGAGGACCGGGACGCCGTACTTTCCGAGCGCGCCCGTCACGGCGTTGTACATGTTCATTCCCATCATCTCTTCGCCGAAGTGCATCGGGCGGCCGATGAGGAAGCCCTTCGCGGTGCGGAACCAGCCGGCCTCCGAAAGCGCCCAGAGGCAGCGGCGGACGTCCATCGGGTTCAGGTCGCACGCCTCGAAGAACCAGATCACGCCGTCGTCCTTATAGCGGTCGAGGAACGCGGCGACGTTGTCGAAGCGCGTGCCGCAGAGCGTGAAGAGGATATCGAGGCAGCCGCCGACGAGGCGTCCCGAGAAGCGCGTCACGGCGTCCTTCGGGCGCGGGAAGTGGACCGCGAGGCCGCCCTCCCCGTCCGGCTCATAGATGCGGAAGCGGTTCGGCTCCGTCGCGTTGTACGGCAGGAAGATGCCGGAGCCCTCGGGGTGCTTCTCGCGCTCCCATCTGTCGTAGTTGCGGACGGTCAGGACCGCGGGGCCGCCCTTCGTTTCCCCGCGGCCGAGTTCGCCGGTCAGCGCGCGGAACGCGTCCTCGACGGCCGGGTGGCGCGGGTCCTGGGCAAAGTCCGAGAGGCACGGCCCGTAGATTGCGGCCGTGTCGCACAGCGTCGTCAGCGGAAAGACGAGGTTCGTGTTGTCCGAATAGCCCATGAACCACTTCGGTT